>JBMSSY010000142.1:0-3469 GCA_049424605.1 Candidatus Methylopumilus sp. | reverse complement strand
CAATGCCGGCATTTGCGTATTTTTTTTGCCAGTTCCAAGCCATTAGCATCGCTGTAGTACTTAACACAGCAACGAAAATCAAATTAAACATTGGCTTGCTCTTTTTGTTTAATTTGTTTTAAATGACTCGCAAGCCAGAGCAATAGAGGTAAAGCAACCGCCCAGCTTAAACTCAATCCTAAAAACCAGGCACCCGATTCGGTAACAATATTCAACGCTCCCAGGCGTGATGCTGCCAGATACGATAATGGACTATTAACAGCCCCTAACAAAGCTGCTAGTACTAATCGCGATTGCAGCCAAGCCAGAGAATGATTCAGTGTTAATGCCAAACCAGCCCAAAGCGCCAAAATCCATAAAGGCGCTCGATGGGAAAAAGCCCCATCCGCTTTATACTCAAGCCAGCCAAGCTTTATCCAAGAAGTGTCGAGTATGAGTCCGATTAACACGGCTGCCAACATTAACTGAAAATCGCCATTAATCCGCCTGGTGGGTTGAAACTCCCAGAATGCGAAGCCTGTTAACAGTAACGGTGCCAACCAAGGCTGACCTTGGGCTGCACCAATAACAGCACCGAACCATAAGGCTTGCATCCAGACCATATTGATCCAGATATTACGGTTCATAAATTGGTAACCATTGTTGACGACGATTGAAGGGTTTCGCGAGAAGTAACTGTACATTTGAAATCGATTTTTCTTTAAAACCGCCTTCGCAATAACATAGATAAAACTCCCACATACGAATGAATTCGTCGTTGTAGCCCTGCGCCCTTACTTGATCTAACGCTCCTAGAAAACGTTTGCGCCAGTGCTTTAAGGTCAGCGCATAACTTTCACCTTGATCTTCAAGATTAATAAGCCGCAAATCAGTGCTTCGAGAAGCGCTGGCAACTATCGCGCTCACACAGGGAATAAAACTGCCGGGGAAAATATACCGTTTGATAAAGTCAACACTTTTTAACGCTTGATGATAATAGCTGTCTTCTATCGTAATCGCCTGAATCAAAGCTAATCCGTTTGGCTTTAACAAAGCCGCGCATTTTTTTAAATAGGTATCCAGATAATGATGCCCCACCGCTTCTATCATTTCAATTGAAACCAGCTTGTCATAACTGCCCTGCAACTCACGGTAATCCTGCATTAATATCGTGACACGGTCAGCGACGCCAGCATCGGCAATGCGTTGTTGGGCAGCTTGATATTGTTCTTTGGAAATCGTAGTCGTGGTGATACGGCAGCCATAATTTTTTGCTGCATAAGTAGCAAAACCACCCCAACCGGTTCCAATTTCCAGAATATGATCATCCGGCACTAAATGCAGTTTCTGGCAAATGCGTTCCAGCTTAGCGGTGGAAGCATCTTCTAGGCTCAAATCAGGATGGTAAAAAGTAGCTGAGGAATACATTCTGTGTTGATCTAGAAATAGCGCAAATAACTCATTACCTAGATCATAATGCGCAGCTATATTTCTCCGACTACCTTGCTGCGAGTTGCGATTCGTGAGATGCCATAGTTTGAGTAACTGATTAGCCAGTGTTGCAAATCCACTCTCCATCCTATCGAGTAAATCACGATTACGCACAAAGATTTGTATAACCCTGCACAAGTCATTAGTCTGCCAGTCTTGATCCATATAAGACTCGGCGGCACCTATCGAGCCGCCCAAAGCGACTTGACGGTAGAAGTTCATATCTAATACATCGATTCTGGCACTAAGACCATCAGCCCCCTCAGATCCTAATACAAACTCACCCAAAGGATCTTTTATAGTTAAAACCGCATTTTCTAGGCAGGTAAGTTTGTCTAGCATTGCTTTTCGTAACAGCAAGTTGATGCGTCCCGGTGGACTTCTTAACGGAGCAACGACGGCATTCATAGGATTTTCCATAGGTTATTCGGGTTGTTTGCTGGGGTGGCCATAAAAAGGGATGCCTTTCAACCACAAGCGTAAAGCCTGCCAATAAATCGAAACGACCACCGATAAGGTTAAAAATGGATAATGTAAGGGTGTAGTGAGCATAGTGGAAGGACTTAATTCCTGTGCTTTAAGCTGCAAAGTTGCGTCAAAACAGCTTTCATTCTCTTCCTTTAATTGCATGTGAATAGTCAGGTTGGGTTCATGCAAAGTAAATTGCCAGCGATAATGCTGTTGCATGGACATAAAAGGGGATACATGAAAGGCTTTTTCGAATGTAAATACACACGTATTTTTTTCTACAGGATTTTCACCGGCATCCAGTACGTAGCAGAATCGTTCGTTCCAAGGCGTGTTATTAATTTCAGCTAGAATGTATCTGACCGACTGAGTCTCCTCTGGATAGCAGAAATAAAAACTGACCGGATTAAAACAAAACCCCAGAAATCGCATATGGGTTAATAGGCAGATTCGACCCTTGAAAAATTCTCCGGTGTGTTCGTTAATACATTTTTTTACAGAGGCAGATAAATTCTGATGGGTATCGCCGAGATAATCTCTGCGATAAAAACTGACCAAGTTAAAACGCTCCAATGACCAAAAGGGGCTTAGTGTCATTAACTTATCCAGCTCATCCAAGTCTAGCCAACTCATGAATATAGGGTACTGGAAGCTATGTTTTTTTGGCAGGTAACGCCGATGACGAATCCAGCCCCTGAACAATCGGCTGTTTAATGTGCTCATATTTTTCAGCATATTCGGTCAACAACTTCCTGGGCACTTTTAGCGCCGTCTTCATGAAATCCCCAGCCCCAATAAGCACCAGCATACCAAGTGTTATTTACGCCATTGATTTCGGTACGACGCTTTTGAGCGGCCAAGCTGGCTGGAGTATAAACAGGGTGATGATAACTTCTTCTTTTCAAGATTTTTTCTGAATCAATCCGATCTGTGCAATTTAGTGTTACCAGCAAAGGTTCTGGTGCCTCTAAATTTTGCAGCATGTTCATATAATATGTGACGGTGCAATGTGTTTGAGGTTCGTTTAACTTTAGTGCGTTCCAGCTTGCCCATGCTTTGGGGTGTTTCGGCATGAGGCTTGCATCAGTATGCAGAACTACGTCGTTTTCCTGAAAACTCATGGCACCTAGGATTTCAGTTTCTTGGTCACTGGCGTTCTGTAATAAGCCTAAGGCTTGATCACTATGGCATGCTAGTATTAGTTTGTCATAGTATTTTTGATCCCCCTTAGTTTCTATTGTTATACCGTTATTATCCCGAATTATTGCTTGCACAGGACAATCAAGACGCAATTCCCCATTAAATGATTGTTTGAATGCTTGTACATATGTCGAAGAGCCACCGCAAACCGTTCGCCATTGTGGCCTGTTGTCAGTCTTTAGCATCTGGTGATTGGCCATAAAAGCAACAAAATAGCGAGCCGGAAAGTTCCTTACTATTTGTGGAGGACCTGACCATAGGGCGGAAGCCATCGGCAGAATATGATCATCGATAAAGGTTTGGCTGTAATGTTGTTGATCCAGATAGTCGC
>JBMSSY010000141.1:0-3542 GCA_049424605.1 Candidatus Methylopumilus sp. | reverse complement strand
CTCTGAGGTCACCCTTGATTAGTGTGAGTTGAGCGCTATTCATGGCAACATCAGTTCCCGTGCCCATGGCAATGCCAATATTTGCCTGAGCAAGTGCAGGTGCGTCATTAATGCCATCGCCAGCCATGGCCACAACAAAGCCTTGAGATTGTAAGTTTTTGACTAAATCTAATTTATCTGCGGGTTTTACCTCGGCATGTATTTCATCAATCCCTAATTGATCGCCTACAAATTTCGCTGTTGTTTTGCCATCGCCTGTCGCCATCACAATCCTAATGCCATTGTCTTTTAGGTGTTTGATGGCTTCTTTGGATCCTGACTTGATTGCATCAGACACAGCAATTAAGCCAGCCAGACGGTCATTGACCGCCAGATACATCACACTTGCCCCTTCTAGGCTTAAAGCTTTTGCCATGCTTTCGATGGGTGCGATAGAAATGGCTAATTGTTTCATCAATAAAGCATTGCCAATCGCTATCGTCTTTTTAGCTACTGTGCCAATAACGCCAATGCCAGTGATAGACTCAAATGATGAGGTTTTATCAAGTTTTAGTTGTTGATTGATAGCCGTCTGCACAATCACTTTTGCCAGAGGATGCTCACTGCCTTGGTTAACACTTGCGGCTAATTGCAATACTTGTTGTTCGGTAAAATCATTCACGGGGATGATTTTGTTAAAGGTAGGGCGCCCTTCGGTCAATGTGCCAGTTTTATCAATAATCAGCACATTTACTTTCCTGAAGTTTTCGATAGCGGCGGCATCTTTAAATAAAATGCCTTGGGTGGCGCCTTTGCCCGTAGCCACCATGATGGACATTGGCGTTGCAAGGCCAAGTGCGCATGGACAGGCGATGATGAGAACCGCTACCGCATTGATTAAGCCATATACCCAGCTCGGCTCAGGGCCAATCAAGCCCCAAGTGAAAAAAGTAATCAGCGAGATACTGATCACGGCTAAAACAAAATAGGAGGCAACACTATCTGCCATTCTTTGCATTGGCGCTTTGGACCTCTGCGCTTGAGCGACCATCTGCACAATTTGGGCAAGTATGGTGGATGCGCCAACGTGTTCGGATCGAATGATTAATGCACCATTTGCGTTAATGGTCGCGCCTATCACTTGATCCCCAGCTTGTTTAGCAATCGGAATCGGCTCGCCCGTGATCATCGACTCATCAAGAAAGCTATTGCCTTCAAGCACCAAACCATCGACTGGAATCTTTTCGCCCGGCCTTACCCTCAGCAAGTCTCCAACGAGGATTTGGTTCAGCGCTATTTCTTCTTCTGCCCCATCAGCTTTGATTCTGACAGCGGTTTTAGGAGAGAGACCAAGCAGTGATTTAATGGCGCTAGAAGTTTCTGCACGCGCCTTTAACTCCATGATTTGGCCAAGCAAAGTTAAGCTGATGATAACGGCAGTCGCTTCAAAATAGACGGCTACTCTCCCCATTGAAATAAATGAATCAGGGAAAAGCTCAGGTGATACCGTTGCGGCAACACTGTAAATAAAAGCTGACCCTGTCCCTATCATGATTAAAGTCCACATATTCGGATTGCGGTGCTTGATTGAATCTATCCCTTTTTTAAAAATCGGCAGCCCAGCCCAAAGCGCAATCGGGAGTGAGAGGCTCATTTCTAGCCATGATTGTGTTGTCATCTCCATTAAGTTTAAAGCGTGCCCAAACATCGCTAATACTGCGACCAGCAGTGTGAGCGGAAGCGATAACCAAAAGCGCTTTCTAAAGCTATTGAGTTCAGCATGATCTTCAGTTTCAATACTGGGTATCATCGCTTCAAGCGCCATGCCGCATTTCGGGCAACTGCCAGGGTGGTCTTGAACAACCTCGGGATGCATTGGGCATGTATAAGCGCCACTTGCTAAGGGCTGATTAATTGAAGTGACTTGGTGCGTGAACTGATCTGGGCTTGAGATAAATTTGCTTCTGCAATGAGCACTGCAAAAATAGAAATGATTGCCTAGGTACTCAGCATGATAAGGGCTGCTTTCAGTAGCGCTCATTCCGCATACAGGATCCTTGAAATCATTCGTCTGTTCATCTGATGCACATAAGTGACAGTTGTTTGACATGCTGATGCTCCTAACTTGATTTAAATGGCGCCCGATCTTCTAGCTCATTGGTGTATTCAGCCATGCCTTGAGCTTCTCGGATTACAAAATCCTCGATTGCTGTAGCAAACTCAGGATGCGCGACTTTATGAAATGAGCAGGTGGCTTTTGGTTTAAATCCTCGTGCTAATTTATGCTCACCTTGGGCGCCACCTTCAAAATACTGAATGTTCTCAGCAATACAAAATTCCTGAGCTTGGTAATAACAGAGTTCAAAGTGTAGGTTGGGCACATATTGCAAGCAACCCCAATAGCGACCGTATAAAGTATGTTGATCATAAAAATTAAGTGCGCTTGCCACGGCTATGCCATCAATATACGCCATGACCAGCAAAATATGTTGCGGCATACTCAGTGCAATTTGTTTAAAAAACGCTGGCGTTAAGTAAGGAGTTGAACGATGTGCTAAGTAGGTGTTGTGATAACATTGATAAAAAAAGTCCCATTGATCTTCGCTTATATCGGCGCCTTTAATGCGATGACAGACCACGCCTGAAGCGGCAACTTTTTTGCGTTCCTGCCTGATTTTCTTTCGTTTTTCTTGGGTTAATTGAGCTAAAAATTCCTCAAAATTCTGCAAGCCTTGATTTTCCCATTGGAATTGCACACCGTGACGCTGCAACCAGCCAGCTTGTTTGAGCGCTACCGCTGAATCTTCATCAGGGAATAGCACATGCGCAGTTGAAAACTGGTTGTTGTGCATGACTTCTTCTAAAGCTTCAATCATTAGGGATTGTATTGGTGCCGCATTGTGTCCTGGAGCAATCAACAGGCGTTGGCTGGTGATAGGCGTAAAGGGAATGGCGGCAATCAGCTTGGGGTAGTAGTTTAGCCCGCTTCTTTGGTAGGCCTCAGCCCATGCCCAGTCGAAAACATATTCGCCATAAGAGTGGGACTTAACATACAAGGGGATGCCGCCAATCAACTGATCATCGTCAAAAACCAGCATTGGAGCCGCTTGCCAACCAGTGCCAGCGCCTACTGAGTTTGAGACTTCAAGCGCACTTAAAAACGCATGGCTTAATAATGGCATGCCGCCTGCTATAGCGTCCCAGCTTTTTGCATCAACGGTTTGAATGCTGTCGGTGATTTCTAGTTTTAAACTCATGGCGTCGGTTAAGGTTAGGGAGTCATACGGAGCACTCAAAAAGCTAGAGAGTTGCGCTTAATCATCCTACCCTAATAAACATTAATGATGTTGAGCATGCATACCATGCATTGATTAAATTTTGGCTTATGACTGCTGATTGACAACTGTTGGTTTACTACATTTGATTACCATCACGCTTAGGTATTTTTATACTTAAAGCATCAGAAGATATTGTTTAATCTTCTGATGCTTTTTTCACTTAACAATCTTAATGCTAGTTAATTTTTACTACACCGTTCATCACAGCAGAGTGGCCAGGGAAGC
>JBMSSY010000140.1:0-3579 GCA_049424605.1 Candidatus Methylopumilus sp. | reverse complement strand
ACAATGGTTAAATATTGGCGAAAATCAATGGCAGCTTGAGCGCGCGCAAATTCCACCGTTTGAGGTGCCCGTTGAGCTAATTATGCAAAGGCCTGATATTCAAGCGGCGGCAGCTAATGTTGCTCATGCGGCAGGTGCAGTGGGAGTTTCTGAGGCCGAGCTGTATCCTAAATTGACGGTTGAAGGCGCGGTTTTTTATTCAGGGACAATCGTCAGAAACGGTTCGACAACCAAAGATGGCTTGCTGAGCTTTATTTCACCCTCGCTGCGTTTTCCTATTTTGGATTGGGGCATGGCGCGTGAGCAGAAAAGTGCCAGCGAAGCTGAACTGCGCCGCACAATTTTAAGTTACCGTGATACGGTATTGCAGGCGATTGCAGAAACTGAAATAAGCATTGCCAATTTTAATGCGATGGATGAGCGTATGGCGCGTATTAGCCAAGAGTCTGTGATGTTGGAAGATGCTGCCAAGCGTAATAAAGCTGGTTTGAGCGCTGGATATTTAAGTCCGCTAGAGGCCTTCCGAGCGCAAGCTAAATTGCAAGAGCGCAAATTGGTGCACGCCGATCAGCAGGCGGCATGGCTGGCTGCATTTGCTGCCGCAAACAAGGCACAAACCAATATGAACAATGAAAAAGCGCAAATAGCCGATCAAACTGCGGCGACAGCTCAATAAAAACTAAGTAAAAACTGCTTGAGGTAAAAGCTTGATGAACAGATACATAACAAAACCATTAATGCGCGGCGTCATGCTTGCTTTGGCCGCCATTATTTTATTGGTGCTGATTAAACACAGTAGCCATTCTGCTAACGCTGGCGATCAAGCCCATGCACAAGCGATAGCGGTCACTGCGGTGACGGCACAACAAGGCGCAGTGCCAAGACGCATGACCTTTTCTGGGCCTGTGGTTGGGCGTGATGAAGTGCCGATTTATAGCGAGTTGACACAAGGGCGTATTGATAAGATTTTAGTGGAAGCAGGTCAGCACATTAAAGCAGGTACGGTGTTGGCAACGGTAGATGCCAGTGCTTTACGCATACAAAGAGCGCAGCAGATTGCTAATCAGCAACGGGCGAGTGTCGCCATTAAACAACAAGAAAATGCATTAGAAGAAGCCCAAGCTCAGTACACCCAAGCGCAAGCCGAGCGTAAACGTGCTGAATTAGTTGCGGAGTCTGGGCTGATTTCACGCGAGCTAAGAGATCAGCGCATCACCGCTGAACAACTCGCTAAAACGCGTGTGCAATCCATGAAAAATAGCCTCAGCATGGCGCAAGCGGATTTTAATTTAGCCAATGCGCAAGTGGCTGAATCAGATTTGCGCTTGAATCAAGCGGCGATACGCTCACCAGTATCGGGCATGGTGATTGAGCGTCGAGCACGCACAGGGATGTCGCTGGCGCAAAATGCAGAGCCTTTGTTCAGTGTGTTGCGTGATGATGATGTTGAAGTGGAGTTAGAAGTGCCAGCCGATGATGCTACCCGCTTGAAATTGGGTATGCCAGTGACGATTCAATTGGTAGGCGATTTGTCAGCCGCTAAAGCGCCGCAGGCGAATGCGGTGGATGCCGTGTTAAGCCGCGTAGATTCTTGGTCACGCGCTTGGAAAAATAAAGATATTGATGCTTATTTGAGTTTTTATGGCGAGCACTTTGTACCAGAAAAAAATCTCAGCAAAGCCGATTGGATTGCACAACGGCAAAAACGCTTGGCGACAAAAGATGATTTAGAAATTGCCTTGAGTCAGGTAAATGTGCAAGTGAATGGTGACAAAGCAACAGAAGAGTTTGTGCAACATTACAGCGCCAATGGTAAAAAAGAAGACAGCAATAAGCGACTTAGCTTATCTTTGGTCAATGGGGAATGGGTGATTGTGCGCGAACAAAGCATGGCCCACTTAGATACGATGCGTGCCGAACGGCCTGCTAGCCAAGGAAAACCAAGCTCCGCACAACAAAACACAGTGCAAGCGAGCAATATTTATCAGGGCAAAATTAGTCGCGCGGCTACGCAGATTAATCGTCAAAATCAAATCGCTAAAGTCCGTGTGCGCTTTGATCAAGTGCCGCATTTTATTCTTGGGCAGTTTGCCCGAGTTGCAGTGACTACGCTCTCGCCCAACGGAATTTACCTGCCTGACACCGCCGTGCGTTTTGAAGGTGCTTCGGCTTATGTGTTTACCGCGCAATCTGGCTTGGCTAAACGCCAAGCGGTGACAGTCGGGCAGCATATTGGCAATCAGTTAGAAGTGCTCAATGGCCTTAAAGCGGGCACCTTGGTGATTGATAGCGCGGCTTCATTCTTACGTGATGGTGAGCCAGTTCGCGTCACCCCTGTGACAAGGTCAGTCAACTAATGGCCTTACGTATCTCCTCATGGGCGATTAAACGCCCACTGTTGCCGATAGTGATTTTTGTTGGCTTGGTGGTCACGGGCTTTATGTCATTCTCGCGCTTGCCCGTCAATGGCATGCCTAATGTCAATATTCCTGTGGTCAATGTCTCAGTATTTTTGCCGGGCGCCTCACCTACCGAAATCGAATCGCAAATTACCCTGCGTGTTGAAACTGCCCTGGCGGGCATAGGCAATATTAAGCACATTACCTCCAGCGTGACCGATAGTGTGTCTAGCACCAGAATCGAATTCCAATTAGGGACGGATATTAATCAAGCACTTTCAAAAGTGCGCGATCAAATGATAGGCATTAAACCTTTATTGCCGCGCGGTTCTGAAGAGCCAATGATACAAAGCATTGATGCTGATGTAGTGCCTATTTTGACCTATGCAGTCAAAGCGCCTCAACGCAGTATTGAGCAATCTACTTTGTTGGTCGATACGCAAATTAGTCGTGCCTTACTCGCCATCAAAGGGGTGGCAAAAGTGCAACGGCAGGGCGGTGTAGGCCGTGAAATACGCATTGCTTTAGATGCTGTGAAACTACAAAGCTATGGCGTGACGGCCGGGGCGATTAACGATCAATTGCTGGCCTCCGTGCAAAACTTACCAGCAGGGCGTATTGATAGCGATGGGCAAGAAACCCTGATTCGTACTTTAGGCGCGCCTGTGGATATCGCTGGTTTGCAGAACATGAATATTGCTTTGCCGGGCCAGCGTTTTGTGCGTTTGGCTGATTTGGGTGATGTGCTGGATACCACTTCGGCACAGCGCCAAATCGCCCGATTAGATGGTCAGTCGGTAGTGGGTTTTGCTGTCTATCGTTCAAAAACGGCGAGTGAAGTCAGCGTTGAAAAAGACGTTAAAGCCGCATTGAAAGAAATTCAAACAGCACATCCCGATGTCAGCTTTACAGAAGCACAGACTTTGGTTGAGTTTACTCAAGACACTTATCACGCCGCGCTTTGGTCGTTTATAGAAGGCGCGCTACTGGCGGCGGCTGTGGTGTTTGTGTTTTTCCGCAATTGGCGCGCCACTTGGATTACCGCGCTGGGGATTCCGCTTTCGGTCATTCCTACTTTTCTGCTGATGCAATGGCTAGGCTTCTCGCTGAATATGGTGAGTTTATTGGCGCTTTCTCTCGTTTCTGGTGTGCTGGTGGATGATGCCATCGTTGAGATTGA
>JBMSSY010000139.1:0-3587 GCA_049424605.1 Candidatus Methylopumilus sp. | reverse complement strand
CAATGTAAAAAATAGTGTCGTTTTAGATGATTAGGATTGGCAATTTGGCCTCATTGATGGGTGCTTTTAAAAAGCCTCGTTAAGTTTCTGTACAGTTTGCGCCACCACATCAGCCCAATCAGCGATTTTTTCACTTCGAATTAATGTTAGGCTTGGGTACCAAGGGCTGTCCGTTGGGTGCAGCATCCAGCGATAATCGGCGGAATAGGGCAACATCACCCATGTTGGATGCCCCAAAGCCCCCGCCAAATGGGCAACTGAGGTGCATACCGAAATCACTAAGTCCATTTCTTGAATCAGCGCAGCCGTATCTGCAAAGTCTTGCAATTCATCCTGATGGCAATGCAGATGCCTTAAGCTCTCTAATACAGGTTGATCTTCTGGCCTGATTTCTTTTTGTAATACATGAAATTCAAGCGGCAATTCAAATAAGGGCTGGAGTTGCGCAAGCGGGATATTGCGTCTAGCACATAGGTTGTTGTCTATCTTGTTGGTCATGGAGCCAGACCACACAATGCCGATGCGTGGCTTGGTTTTTTTGCCTAATTTTTGCTGCCAATATTGTTTTTTATCAAGGCTAACGCTGAGGTAGGGGATGTCGGCAGGAATAGTTTGCACGCTGGTTTTAAAGGCCAAAGGCAAACTCATCACCGGGCAGACCATATCAAACTGGGGCAATGGCTCACCTGCTCGAATAACCGTGACTGTGGGCGATAAGCTCGCCATTAAATCAACCAGCGATGCGGGGGCTTCCAAAATCACTTTTGCCCCTAGCTTTTCAAGCATAGGCACATAGCGGCTAAATTGAATTAAATCCCCAAAGCCTTGTTCAGGGTGTATCAATAGCGATTTGCCCGCAATCGGCGTATCGCCTAGCCAAGTGGGCTGGGTGTATTTTCTCGGCTCGCCACGTTCCCCACATTGCCAACCCCATTCATACTCTTGCCAGCCTTGGGCATACTCCCCTAGCAAAATATGTGTCAGCGCTTTATTCCAATGGGCTGAGGGAATATTGGGCTGTAATGCTAATGCGCTTTCAAAGCTGGCTATTGCCGCTTGGTACTGTTTTAAATCTTTTAGCGTGTTACCCCGATTAATCAGCGCATTGATATCGCGTGGATTAAGTTTGAGTGTTTGGTTGTAACAAACCAGCGCTTCATCTAAACGGGTGAGTTTTTGCAGTTCAACCGCCATGTTGTAAAGCGCAGCAGGCTGATTGGCTTGAATGCTTAATGATTTTTTGAGTTGCTGAAAACCTGCTTCTGAGCGCCCTTGTTGCAGCAATAAAATGCCTAGCGTGGTGAGTATTTCAACTTGCTGAGGAAAATAACTTAACAAGGTTTTATACAAACTCTCAGCATCATCAAGCTTGCCTGCATGATGCAGCGTTAAAGCTCGCTGATAAAGCTGGTCTGGATTGAATGGTGGTTTTTTTGCGCTCATGGTTTTAATGCTATCCGTCGGTTTATTTACAGCATGCTGAATTTTAGCATGCGGTTATACTATGCAATGTTTTCGTAATCGTGATTAAACAATGACTAAACAAGGCCGTAATGACCCATGCGCTTGTGGGAGTGGTAAAAAATTCAAGCAATGTTGTGCAGGCAAGCCAGCGCAAGCCGTCAGCCCCCAAGCTTTAATGCAGGGTTTACGCACTGCATGGGCCAATTTTGAAGCACAGCGCTTTGAGCAGGCAAAACAGCTTTGCCAGCAAATTATTCAAGCGGTGCCAGCACAAATAGATGCAGTGCATTTGCTGGGGTTGATTGCGCTTAAAGATGGCGATATTGAAGCCGCAGTGGCTTATTTGCTGAGCGTAAGCAAACGCGATGCAAGCAAGCCGCAATACATTGCAAATTTGGGGTTTGCTTACCATGAGCAAGGTCGTATGGATTTGGCGATAGCCGCGTATCGCCAAGCCATCGCCATTGAGCCTCGCTATGTGGATGCACATTACAATTTGCATGCCGCTTTGATTGATGCCAACAATCTTGCCCCTGCGATTGCCAGCCTTGAAACGGTGATTCAACTTCAAGCGCAAGATGCAGACGCGATTTTTATGCTGGGCATGTTGCAAGATTATCAAGGCAATACAAAAGCCGCCGAAGATGCTTTTGCCAAAATACAAAATGGCAATGCTTTAATTCAATCTCGATTAGACGCTTGGCAATATTTTAAAGGCGCCATTAAAGGCCAATTGCCGCCCATCACAGGCAGTATCCATGCGACTTTTCAGCTTGCCACCCAAGCCGCAAAAGTTAAAGGTGCGGTATTGGAATTTGGTGTGCGCCATGCCAATTCCACCCGTCAATTAGCGGCATTAGCTCAGCAAGAAGTACATGGATTTGATAGCTTTGAAGGCATTCCAGAAGATTGGCATGGTGAGGGAAAAGGCAGTTATTCAACCCGCGGTGTGATTCCAAAAGTCCCTAGCAATATTCATCTGCATGCTGGCTGGTTTGATGCAAGCTTGCCAGCATTTTTGGCGAGCAACACCCAGCAAGCCCGCTTAATCAATATTGATTGCGATATTTATAGCTCAACCAAAACGGTATTAGATTTACTTGCGCCGCGCATAGTGGCTGGCACAGTGATTATTTTTGATGAATATATTGGCAATCAGCATTGGCGTGAGGATGAGTTTAAGGCTTTCCAACAAGCCGTTAAAACTTATGGTTGGCAGTATGAATATTTGGCTTTTAGCTTCTTTACTAAACAGGTTGTGGTGAGAATCTGCTAATGCAAGTAGCTGAGCTAATTAGGCAAGCAGCGGCACAGATCGAAAACACGCTGAGTCTATCGCAGGCTGAAGCCAAGGTTGAAGTGAGTGTGTTATGTCAGCAAGCGTTTAATGTGAACCGCGCTTGGTTAATTGCGCATCAGCGCGATGAGCTACAAGCCAATCAGCAAGCGGCTTTTGAAGCATTGCTAGTACGTCGATTGCATGGTGAGCCTATGGCTTATATTGTCGGTTCACGCGAGTTTTACGGCTTGCCTCTTAAAACTACGCCCGCCACCTTGATTCCTAGGCCAGATACCGAAACTTTAGTCGAAGCCGCATTGGCAAAAATTCCAGCGCAGGCCAAGTTCAACATTTTAGATTTAGGCACTGGCACTGGCGCGGTGGCCTTGGCAATTGCGCGGCATAGACCAACTTGCACAGTGATTGCAGTTGATGCCTCTGCGAGTGCTTTGCGTGTGGCTTTAGAAAACACGCAAGCGCTGCAATTAAGCAATGTGCAGTTGCTGGAAAGCAATTGGTTTTCAGCGCTGACCGGGCAAAAGTTTGATCTGGTGGTGAGTAATCCGCCCTATATTGCTCAAGACGATGAGCATCTCAAGCAAGGCGATTTACGTTTTGAGCCTATCTCTGCCTTGGCTTCTGGCCCAGAGGGTTTAGATGATATTCGCCAGATTATTCAAGATGCGCCTGATTATTTAAACCCGCATGGTTGGCTGATGCTGGAGCATGGTTACCATCAAGCGGAGGCTGTCGCTAAGCTATTAAGCGCACGAGGCTTTGCTCAAATTTGGCATGCGCAAGATATTGCTGGCACGCAACGCGTCACATTTGGCGCAATTTAACA
>JBMSSY010000138.1:0-3591 GCA_049424605.1 Candidatus Methylopumilus sp. | reverse complement strand
CGAACGCATACAATACAAACGTCAGAATCAAGCCAGAAATGATCGTACCTAAAATAGAATCTAGTGGATTTTTCATTCACCTGCTCCTTAGCTTTAAAAATTGTTTTACTTCTAAGGTGTTGAGATTATCGCAAAACCACCTTTTAGGCAAGAATTGACGGCTTTTTGAGCACGATTATCATGGATTTAAGTCGCTGAAACTTATTCTAATTTCATCTGCCTTAGCTCAACTTCTACACAGGCATGCTGGAAAAAACTTGAAAAAAAATGGGGTTAGTGCAAAATCCCATCCCTTAAAATAATTTAGCGTGTGAAAACAAGCTAGTGAATACCTTAACCATTACTGAATAATATTTTAGTTTAGACACAAAAAGTCAGATGATTTCTTTCGCATCCAGCAAACAAGTGCATACAAAAACCACAGCGCAGCTACCTGTGGCATGGTATATCGACCCGACAATTTACGCACTTGAAGCAAAGTATCTATTTCCAAAAGCACCACAATATCTAGGTCACGAACTGATGGTGCCAAATCAAGGGGATTTTTACACCTTAGCTTGGATGCAAGATGCCAAGGCTTTGGTGCACAATCAACAAGGCATTAGCTTAATCAGCAATATATGCCGCCATCGTCAAGCGCTGATGCTTAATGGTCAAGGCAACACTAAACATATTGTATGTCCGCTGCATCGCTGGACTTACAACCTGAAAGGCGAGCTTTTAGGTGCGCCGCATTTTGATGAAAACCCTTGCCTGCATTTAGACCATACCCCGCTGACCAATTGGCAAGGTTTGCTTTTTAACAGCAAGCGCAATATCGCCGAAGATTTAGCCGCTTTAGGTTGCAAGCAAGACTTTGATTTTACCAATTACATGCTCAATCGAGTCACGGTGGATGAATACAACTTCAATTGGAAAACTTTTATTGAAGTCTATTTGGAAGATTATCATGTCGGCCCATTTCACCCAGGGCTGGATCGCTTTGTTGACTGCGAAGCACTGAATTGGGAGTTTGGTCAGCATTACAGCGTGCAAACCGTTGGCTACAAGCCCAATCACGACAATCCGCTTGAAAAAGCTGGCTCGGCGATCTACAAAAACTGGCAGGCGCAGGTTAAACAATACCAAGACAAAAAAGGCTTACCTAAGCATGGCGCCATATGGATGGTATATTACCCATTCCTAATGATTGAATGGTATCCCAACGTGCTTGTCGTTTCTCACATCATCCCGCGCGGCCCTGAACAATGCACCAACGTGGTTGAGTTTTACTACCCCGAAGATATCGCTTTGTTTGAGCATGAATATATTGCCGCACAACAGGCGGCTTATGAAGAAACTGCGGTAGAAGACAAAGAAATCTGTCAGCGTATGCATGACGGACGTCGCGCCCTTTTTGCACAAGGCCTTGATGAGCGCGGCCCATATCAACATCCTATGGAAACTGGCTTAGAGCATTTTCATTATTGGCTGCGCGAACAGCTAGAACCGCATCTGTGAAGCACTTTAAATGGGGCAGTTTGTGGATGCTGGTTGCTGCATTCTTTTTTGCAGTCATGGGTGTGCTGGTCAAAATTGCATCTCACAAATTCTCTAGCGCAGAACTGGTCTTTTATCGCTCTTTAGTGGGCCTTGTTTTTATTGCCAGCTACGTATTGAGCAATAAGCTCTCGCTCAAAACTCCACTCATTAAAAAACAGATGTCACGTTCCATCATAGGCTTTATCTCTATGGTGATGTTTTTCTATGCGATTAGCGCGCTACCGCTTGCCACCGCCATCACCCTTAATTACACCTCGCCATTAGCCATGGCCGCCATTTTAACCATCGCACTCAATGAAAAACCTAAAAAGATTTTGCTGGTCTCGCTGATTACTGGGTTTGTTGGCGTCACGCTGTTGCTTAAACCAAGCATACATTACGATGAGTTACTGGCTGGCGGCCTAGGCCTGCTTTCTGGCTTGCTAGCTGGCTGGGTCTATGTTCATGTGGCACAACTTGGACGGGCTGAAGAGCCAGACTGGCGCACCGTGTTTTATTTTTCACTCGTCTGCACATTGGGCGGTGGCGCATGGATGCTGATTCATCAGTTTAACGCCGTCACCTTAAACGATACGCCAGTACTTGCTGGCTTGGGCACCTCCGCCACCATTGCACAACTCGCCATGACCAGAGCCTACCGAACCGGCAATCCACTGGTGGTGTGGTGGGTAGCCTTGCTTACAGCACGGTGGTACTGGCTAGCGTGTTTGGCATATTGCTGTGGAATGAGATGCTATCAATCGACCGCTGGCTGGCGATTATCTTAATTATCAGTAGCGGCGTGATGAGCGTGAGTGCAAGCGCTAAAAAATAAACTCAAGGATCTATCAAGCCTGAACGCATGGCAATTAAAGCGATTTCTGCTGAGTTGCCTGCATTAAGCTTTTGTTTGATGTTGTACAAATGCGTGCCAACCGTGCGCGGCGAAAGGCTTAAGGTTTCAGCAATCTGATTAGTGCTTGCCCCTTTAGCCAGCGCCATAAACACTTCAAACTCGCGGTCAGAAAGCACATCCACAGGATTTTTTTCGCCATTTAATTGTTGAATAGCCATTTGTTGCGCAATGCTAGCTTCAAGGTACATTTTGCGTCCCGCCACGGTGCGTATCGCTTTAATCAGTTCCTCAGCGGCGCTACGTTTGGTGAGATAACCCATGGCGCCCGCATTCAACACACGTTTGGGATGCACAGAATCCTCGTGTGCGGACAGCACCAAAATACGCGCTGAATTATCTTTGGCCATAATGCGGTCAGTCGCTTCTAAACCACCGATACCGGGCATGGTGATGTCCATCACTACTACATCAGGCTTATGCTCCATATAGAGCTTGATGGCTTGCTCTCCGCTTTCGGCTTCAGCCACTACTTTAATATCAGCATCAGATTCTAAAAGCATTTTAAAGCCCATACGGACAACGGCGTGGTCGTCCACTAACAACACATTAATTGGGGCGCTCATGCAAAAGACTCCTTGGGGATAAAAACGGAAATAGTCGTGCCTTGCTTAGGCGACGACTCAATATTAAAGTGGCCATGAAAAGCTTGTGCGCGTTCACGTATGCCTAACAATCCAAAATGCTGGGTTTGATCAACGCTAGTCACGTCCATGCCTGTGCCATTATCTTGTATTTTTAAATTCAAATTGCCCACACTGTCTTGTTGCAAGCTCACTTGCACAGTGGTGGCGTTAGAATGCTTTAAAGCGTTGTTCAGCGACTCTTGCACAATGCGGTACAAGTTAATATTGAGGTTTTCACCCAGTGCGCTTAAATCGCCTGACAAGGCTAATTTAAGCTCAAGATGAGGATGTTGTTGTTGTAAATGATGGATGGCATCTCTCAGCGTTTCTGCCAAACCTAGGTTATCCAGCGCACCTGGCCGCAAATGTCGAATAATGTTATGCATGCCATCGTAAATATGATTAGCCGCCGCGACTATGGTTTGGGCGTTAGATGAAACATCTGGCATTTTTTCAACGGTTTTATTGGCAATACCCACTGCAAAAGTTTTAATTGCGGTCACATATTGACAAAGTTCATCATGCAGTTCA
>JBMSSY010000137.1:0-3630 GCA_049424605.1 Candidatus Methylopumilus sp. | reverse complement strand
CAGACAATATGCCTTACTCAAACAGCAAACAAGAAGGTTTTGAAGACAAAATTGCTGCAGTACTTGCACAAGAATTAGGTAAGAAGCTGTCATTTCAATATGCTTATTATCGCCAAGGTTTTTTAAGAAATACATTAAACGCCAATCGTTGTGATTATGTGATGAGTACCACTTCAGATAACGATTCTATGCGCACTTCTGTTCCATACTATCGATCAGGTTTTGTGTTTGTCTATCGTAAAAGTAGCGGCTATAACATTAAAGATTGGGACTCCCCTGATTTAAGAAAAGGCATTATTGGGATTGTGGGTCAAAGCCCTCCAACACGCCCATTGGCTGACCATAATCTGATGGAAAATGCCCGTCCATATCGTTTACAACGTGATTTGAACTTCCCACCAAGTTTATTGATTGATGATTTGGTTAAAGGGGATATTGACGTGGCGATTGTTTGGGGTCCGATTGCAGGCTATTTTGCTAAGCAAGCTGCAATTCCGCTAGAAGTAGTGGCGATTCCAGAATACGAAGATAAAAATGTGAAGGGTAAAGAGAACTGGAATATCTCTATCGGTGTGCGTAATAAAGAAAAAGCGCGTGCCGAAGAGCTTAATAAAGCGATTGCCCGTCGCCAAGCAGATATCGACAAAATTCTAGATCAATACGGCGTTCCACACTCACCAGTGGTGGCTGGCGATAGCCTAGAGAAAAAGGCACGCGAGCAAAATCATGGTGAGAAAGTTGATAAGCCAATTTAAATATTGAATATGGTTGGCAAAATACCGATAAATAAAGTCAACCATATACTCACAAATTCGTTATAGAATAACGCTTCAAAATTACTTTTTGGTTTTATATATAACAAAGCAACTATTCGAAATTTAGGAGATGACATGTTAGGCAATAACGCAGTAAAAGCAATTATTTTGAGTACAGTATTAGCGTTGGTTGGTCTATTGCCACTTCATGCTAGCGCTGCTTGCCAGTTTGTATCAACAAAAGATGGTAGCCCATTGCCAATTAAGGCTGTTGATGAAGATACTCCAGAAGCTAAAGAGTTCTTAGCAACATGTGTCAATCCATACACTAAAAAAGCTGCTGCAGATCCTGAAGTTGCAAAAACAGGTAAGAAGCTATTTGGTTATTGGTCATGTACGCAATGTCACGGCGGTAACGCTGGTGGACAAACAGGCCCAAGTATTACTGATGCAACATGGCAGTATTCTAAGCACTTAACAGACAAAGGTATGTTTGAGACTATCGCTGGTGGTTCTAATGCTGGTATGCCTACATGGCATAATCAAGCTGCGGGCAACCCAGAATTGTTAAAGACAGATGAAATTTTACGAATCATTGGTTGGTTGCGCACTATGTACGTTGGTGGTGGCGACAAACCTTGGTTAAACGAAGTACCACAAAAATAGTCTTTGTTTTCTAAAAAAGGCCGCCTTAGGGTGGCCTTTTTTGTTTTATAGACATTAAGAAGATGGGTTAAAATAAGCTTGCATTATCAAACTATAAAAACATCAGGAGATAAAAATGCAAACTAAGTTAATGATTATTTCTGCGCTCACACTCGCTGTATTAACTGGATGTCCCAGCCAATCATCTGATAAAAATTCAGCCTCGTCTGGCGGCGCCATGGTGGCGTTTGTTAAAACACAGGATGGCAGTCCGCTTGAGATTAAAGCGGATCTTTTCGATACGCCCCAAGCCAAACAATTTAGTACCACAGGTAAAAATCCATACATAGGCAATGCAGATGCGATTGCCCAAGGCAAAAAACTATTCCAAATGTATTCGTGTACACAATGCCACGGCGGTGATGCACAAGGCCAAACAGGCCCTAGCTTGCATGGCCCAGATTTTCATTATGCTAAAAATGCCACCAATAAAGGCATGTTTGAAACAATTTGGAATGGCACTAATGCGGGCATGGGTGCAAAAGGCAAAGGTTTAATGGATCCAACAGATCCAAGCAATGGGCTAAAGCCAGATGAGGTTTTACAAATCCAAGCATGGATTCGTAGTCACAATGAAAAACTCACTGGCAACGAGTAATAAGAAAATTTCAATTTTAAGGGTAGTATCATTTTATGCGATTCAAAAAAAGCGCAAGCGCTGATCTTCATCATGTTGTGATTGTAGGCGGGGGCGCTGGCGGCCTTGAGCTTGCCACGCGCTTGGGTGATAGCTTAGGCCGTCATAGCAAAGCAGAAATTACACTGATTGACCGCACAAGAACGCATGTTTGGAAGCCATTGCTGCACGAAATTGCTGCGGGCAGTATGAATCCAGATAAGCATGAGCTTGAGTATTTAGCGCAAGCCCATTGGCATCATTTTAATTTTAGACTCGGTGAAATGGATGGCTTAGATCGCGCTAAAAAAGAAGTCTATATCAGCGCAAATTATGATGAAGATGGCGCTGAGATTATTCCTAGGCGCACAATCAAATACGATACGCTAATTATTGCCATTGGCAGTACAACCAATGATTTTGGTATTAAAGGCGCCAGAGAGAACTCAATCGCATTAGATACAATGGATCAAGCTGAACGCTTCCATAGAAGGCTACACAACGCTTTGGTGCGTGCCCAAACGCAAGCTGGCCCAGTGCATGCGGGTCAATTAGAAGTGGTTATTGTGGGAGCTGGGGCAACTGGTGTGGAGTTGTCGGCAGAGCTCCACAATACAACCCGTGAGCTAGCAGCTTACGGGCTAGATAAGATTGATCCTGATAAAGACATTAGTATTTCATTGATTGAGGCTTCTGACCGCGTGTTGCCAGCTTTACCGCCAAATCTATCAAAAGCAGTAGATTTAGAACTGCGGAAATTGCGTGTGCACGTTTATGCAGGTGAGCGTGTTACCGAAGTAACAGATAAAGGTATTTATACCCACAGTGGCCGCTTTATTCCATCTGAGCTTGTGGTTTGGGCCGCAGGCATTAAAGCGCCAGATTTTTTAAATGGCATTGATGGTTTGGAATCAAACAGGATTAATCAGTTGGTTGTTAAACGGACCTTGCAAACAACTCTTGATGAGAATGTGTTTGCATTTGGCGACTGCGCTGCTTGTCCGATGGTGGGATCTGTAGATAACGTTCCACCACGTGCCCAAGCAGCGCATCAGCAAGCTTCGATGTTGATTAAAACAGTGAGAGCAAGGCTTGCAGGAAAATCGCTGCCAACCTATGTTTATCGAGATTATGGTTCATTAGTAAATTTAGGCCGTTACTCAACGGTGGGTAGCTTAATGGGCTCAATCTCTGGCGGAACCATGTTTATTGAAGGCATGTTTGCCCGATTGATGTACCAATCTCTCTACAAAATGCATCTAATTGCTTTGCATGGCTTCTTCACGGTATTTTTACAAACGATTGCGCGCATGATTACGCGTCGCACGGAGCCGCAAGTAAAGCTACACTAAAGAAATTGATAGCAATTCACAAAGCCCTGTTTAGATTAAGCAGGGCTTTTTTGTTGGATGTGTTTACGATATAGATGTGAAATTAAGGCCATGGTGATCATGATGAAACCACCAAAGATAATAATGATGTAATTGATCGCTATGTTTTGACCCACCATCCAGGTATATGCGCCCAGCATGAGCAAAATGCCAATATTCTCAT
>JBMSSY010000136.1:0-3710 GCA_049424605.1 Candidatus Methylopumilus sp. | reverse complement strand
CAAGATCAATGGTATGAGCATGATGCGCAGGGCATTGCGTTTGAGATGCAAGCTGAGTATTAAACTGGTGGGCTTTAGCAAAATAATGGTAACACTTAAGTCAGATTAGGTTGTTGTTGGAGCTGCCAAGTGACATTATTCAATGATTTCAGCATGCACGGCGCTCAGGGCGTCTTGCAAGGTTTCTTCGCTTAAGCCGTTGATAGAGGTGGCCAACAAGTCTGCCGCCTCTACCGTGCTAATAGGCAAATCGTGGCTATCCATTTCTGCAATTAAACCAGCCGCTGCACCGGTCACTTTTAGTAAGGACAAACGCTCACGCATGAGTAATTCCAGCTCCGTGCGGAGCATGTTAATTTCATTTTCATTGATATTGGTTTGCATGTCTGGGCTCTTGAGTGGTTGTCGATGGCATAGCGCATCTTGTGACATTCTCGCACAATCATCCGATATTTTGCTAGTAAGGAATGAATAAGCCTAAGCCAAGTATTTGCCTGCAAGTTTGGCGCGTAAATATATGCCAATTTTATCTTTTTAGCTGTTGCTAGCAGCGCGACTTGCGCTATAATGCCGGCTTGTTTTTAAGCAGCGCTAAAATGCTGTTTACTTAAATGCGAGAGTGGCGGAATTGGTAGACGCACTGGATTTAGGTTCCAGCGCCGTAAGGCGTGAGAGTTCGAGTCTCTCCTTTCGCACCAAATACTTAGAGGCTTTCCTTGATCGGAAAGCCTTTTTTGTGCCTGGCGCATCCTCCCTCGCTGAAAAATTGTGCAGCGTCATTTGTTTACAAAAGCCTAATATGCTATAGTTTGGCGCTTAATTTAAGCGAAGCAGTGAGCCTTATAAACGCGTGTTTCAATGGCGTGTCTAAAGTCGGTGAAATTTTTTAATAAAACACCGTCTAATGCCACCAGCATGATTTTTTTGTTGCCCATAATTCGTTCCAATTTAGTGAATAACGACCTGATTTTACAAACGATTTCCCTAAAAACGTTTGTTCATTTTCAAGCGTGGAATAATTTAGAAACTTGACCTTAGGAATAAACCGCATGGCATTGAATGTTGAAACTATTAGCAAACTTGAGCGCCGTATTACCATTACGGTTCCACTTCAACCACTGGAAGCGCAAATTCGTCAGCGCTTAAATCAGATGTCACGCACGGCAAAATTTGCCGGCTTCCGACCAGGTAAAGCCCCCATTGGTTTGGTAAATCAGCATTATGGCGATCAAGTGCGCGATGAGGTCTATTCTAGCGCCGTTGAAAAAAGCTTCGGCGATGCCGTTGAAGAAGCCAAATTGCGCGTTGCCGGCTACCCTAATATTGAGCACAAACCTTTTGAAGCCGCCTCTGTTAATTTGGAATACACGGCTACTTTTGAAGTGTTTCCTGAAGTAACGATAGGGGACTTAGCAAAAATAAAAATCGAACGCCCAGTATTAGAAGTTGGCGATGCCGATGTGAAAAATACCTTGGATGTTCTAGTTAAACAACGTGTGAGTTACGTGCCAGTAAAACGTGCAGCCAAAAAAGGCGATCGTATAAATGTGACCTTAACGGCATCGGTAGATGGCAAAGAAGTGGAATCCACTGGTGATACCGGCATCGATTTGGTGTTGGGTGATGCAGGTCGTGTGGCGAGCTTTGATGAACAGTTGACAGGCGGCAAAGCAGGCGCATCTAAAAAATTCGAAATAAGCTACCCAGCTGATCACAATCCGGCTCAGTTAGCAGGCAAGACCGTTGCTTATGAAGTTAATTACATCAGCGTGTCAGAACCAAGTTACCCTGAATTGGATGCGGATTTTGCTAAGAGTTTAGGCATAGAAGACGGTGACGTGGCCAAGATGAAAGCGGAAATCACCGAAAGCTTAAAGCAAGAAGTGGAAAAACGCGTCAACGCTAAGGTTAAAGAGCAAGTGTTTCAGGCCTTAGTTGATCAAGCCGATTTCGAGATACCACGCGTACTGTTAGGCACGGAAATTAACCGCATGATGGAAACTACCGCGCAAAACCTTAAACAGCGTGGTGCCGACCTTGGCGCCATCAAACTTGAGCCTAGTATGTTTGAAGAGCAAGCTAAACGCAGCACTAAATTACGCTTAATCCTTGGTGAATTAATCAATAAAAACGGTTTGCATGCAAATGCAGAGCAAGTGCGTGCCATGGTGGATGTGTTTTCACAAAGCTTTGAGCGTCCTGCTGATGTGGTCACTTGGTATTACGCTGATCCTAAACGTTTGGATGAGCCGGCAGCCTTAGCCACAGAAGAAAATGCAGTGGCTTGGGTTTTAGCTAAAGCCAAAGTCAGCGATAAAAAAGTTAAATTTGATGATTTAATGGGAAATGCTTAATGAATACTTTGCCAGGGTCGCCGTTGCAACAAGATTTAAGTCCACAAGGTTTGGGCTATATTCCCATGGTAGTGGAGCAAAGCGGCCGTGGTGAACGTTCCTACGATATCTATTCGCGCTTACTTAAAGAGCGGGTGGTGTTTTTGGTAGGCCCTGTCAATGATATGTCGGCTAATTTAGTGGTGGCGCAGTTGCTATTCCTAGAAGCGGAAAATCCAGATAAAGATATTTCACTGTACATTAATTCCCCGGGTGGTTCAGTTACAGCGGGCATGTCTATCTATGACACCATGCAGTTTATTAAGGCGGACGTCAGCACGCTATGCATAGGCCAAGCAGCCAGCATGGGTGCATTTCTTTTAGCGGCGGGGGCTAAAGGTAAGCGTTTTAGCCTGCCTAATTCCCGCGTCATGATCCATCAGCCTTCTGGAGGCTTTCAGGGTCAATCTACCGACATTGCCATACATGCTAAAGAAATCATGTACTTGCGTGAAAAATTAAATGCCATATTGGCTCACCACACTGGAAAAACCGCGGCAGAGATCGATTTGGATACCGAGCGCGACAACTTCATGAGTGCTGAGCAGTCACTGGCGTATGGCATGATAGATAAGGTGATTACCAGTCGATCTGAAGCGGCATAGTCATTTTGCTGGCATCCTACATACTGGCCTAACTGTTTTTTAGAGGGAATATACATGGCTACTAAAGCTGACGGCGATAAATTACTTTACTGTTCATTCTGTGGCAAAAGCCAACACGAAGTTAAAAAACTCATTGCCGGCCCATCTGTTTTTGTCTGCAATGAATGCGTGGATTTGTGTAACGACATTATTCGCGAGGAAGTAAAGACCACGGATGGCCTTAAATCCACCGATCAGAGTCTGCCTACCCCACAAGAAATTTGTAAAATTTTAGACCAATACGTCATTGGTCAAACCCACGCGAAAAAGAATTTAGCCGTTGCGGTTTACAATCATTACAAACGCCTTGGCCATAATAATTTATCCGATGGCGGTCAAAAAGACGAAGTCGAAATTTCCAAAAGCAATATTTTACTTATAGGTCCGACGGGCTCAGGTAAAACCTTGTTGGCCCAAACGCTCGCGCGCCTGCTGGATGTCCCATTTGTGATGGCCGATGCCACCACCCTGACTGAAGCCGGTTACGTAGGCGAGGACGTGGAAAACATCATGCAAAAATTATTGCAAAAATGTGACTACGACGTAGAAAAAGCCAAACGCGGCATCGTCTATATCGACGAGGTGGATAAGATTTCCCGTAAGTCTGAAAACGCATCGATTACCCGCGATGTATCAGGGGAGGGCGTGCAACAAGCTTTGTTGAAATTAATTG
>JBMSSY010000135.1:0-3719 GCA_049424605.1 Candidatus Methylopumilus sp. | reverse complement strand
CACAAGCTTTAGAAACGAATGGCACAGTACGTGAGGCACGAGGATTAACTTCTAGCACATACACCGTTTCGCCTTGAATCGCGAACTGCACGTTCATCAAGCCAACAACGCCTAAGGCCTTAGCCATTTGTACGGTTTGCACCCGCAACTCATCTTGCAATTTTTTAGATAAGCTATAAGGTGGCAATGAACATGCTGAGTCACCTGAGTGCACCCCCGCCTGCTCAACGTGCTCCATAATGCCGCCGATAATCACTTCTTCGCCATCACACAAGGCATCAACATCAACCTCAAGCGCATCGTTCAAGAAGCGGTCTAATAAAACTGGCGATTCGTTTGAAACCTTGACCGCTTCGCGCATATAACGCTCAAGCTGGGCTTGCTCTTGGACGATTTCCATCGCACGACCACCCAATACATAAGATGGGCGCACCACCAATGGATAGCCAATTTCTTGTGCTAAACGTAAAGCTTCATCAGGCGTTCTTGCGGTGCGGTTAGGCGGTTGCTTTAAACCAAGCTCTTGCAACATTTGTTGGAAGCGCTCGCGGTCTTCAGCACGGTCAATCGCATCGGGTGAAGTGCCGATAATCGGCACGCCTGCTTTTTCTAAATCACGCGCCAATTTAAGCGGGGTTTGACCGCCATATTGCACAATCACGCCAACTGGCTTCTCAATCGCCACCACTTCAAGCACATCTTCTAAGGTCAGCGGCTCAAAGTATAAGCGGTCAGAAGTATCGTAGTCGGTTGATACCGTTTCAGGATTACAGTTCACCATAATGGTTTCGTAACCATCTTCACGCATGGCGAATGCCGCATGGACGCAGCAATAGTCAAACTCAATACCTTGACCAATACGGTTTGGACCACCGCCCAATACCATGATTTTCTTTTTATCGTTAGGCTTAGCTTCGCACTCTTCTTCATAAGTGGAGTACATATAAGCGGTGTTGGTGGCAAACTCAGCCGCACAAGTATCCACGCGCTTATAAACAGGACGCACGTTCAGCGCTTGGCGATAAGCACGTACCGCATGCTGATCTGTGCCCAACAGCTTGGCTAAACGACGGTCTGAGAAACCACGACGTTTTAATTGGAATAAAGCATCTTTATCTAAATCTGCTAAATGGCGACCTTTGAGTGCCATTTCGCGTTTGATAATGTCTTCAATTTGCACCAAAAACCAATGATCAATTTTAGAGTGATCATGCACTTGCTCAACTGTCATGCCAGTACGGAAAGCATCGCCCACGTACCAAATACGCTCAGGGCCTGGCTCGCCAAGTTCTTTTTGAATTTCATCGCTATCTAAGGTTTTTTCGTCCAAGCCATCCACGCCAACTTCCAAGCCGCGCAAAGCTTTTTGGAACGACTCTTGGAAAGTACGGCCAATCGCCATCACTTCACCAACAGATTTCATTTGCGTGGTTAAACGTGAATCCGCTTGTGGGAATTTTTCAAATGCAAAACGTGGAATCTTAGTCACCACATAATCAATCGAAGGCTCAAACGAAGCTGGGGTTGCACCGCCAGTAATTTCATTTTTAAGCTCATCGAGTGTAAAGCCCACCGCTAATTTTGCAGCAACTTTGGCAATTGGGAAGCCAGTGGCTTTAGAAGCTAAGGCTGATGAGCGTGACACACGCGGGTTCATCTCAATCACAATCATGCGACCATCAGCAGGGTTAATCGCAAACTGCACGTTTGAACCGCCAGTATCTACGCCAATCTCACGCAATACCGCCAGTGAGGCATTACGCATGATTTGATATTCTTTATCAGTCAATGTTTGCGCTGGCGCCACGGTAATTGAGTCGCCAGTATGCACGCCCATCGGGTCTAAGTTTTCAATTGAGCAGATGATGATGCAGTTGTCTTTGGTGTCGCGCACCACTTCCATCTCGTACTCTTTCCAACCAAGCAGTGATTCTTCAATCAACAATTCTTTAGTTGGTGAAGCCTCAAGACCGCGCTCACAAATGGTGACAAATTCTTCACGATTGTAGGCAATACCACCGCCACTGCCGCCCATGGTAAATGAAGGACGAATAATGGCTGGGTAGCCTATGCTGGCTTGCACTTGTAAGGCTTCTTCAAGGCTATGCGCCATTGAAGAACGCGCTGAACCAAGACCGATTTTGGTCATGGCTTCTTTGAATTTTTGTCTATCTTCGGCTTTATCAATCGCGTGCTTGCCAGCACCAATTAACTCAACATTGTATTTCTGCAACACACCGTGCTTATCCAAATCCAAAGCACAGTTCAAAGCCGTTTGCCCGCCCATGGTGGGTAACAAAGCGTCTGGACGCTCTTTGGCGATAATTTTCTCAACCACTTGCCAAGTCACTGGCTCAATGTAAGTGGCGTCCGCCATTTCAGGGTCAGTCATGATAGTGGCTGGATTAGAGTTCACCAAAATTACGCGGTAACCTTCTTCACGCAGCGCCTTACATGCTTGCGCACCAGAATAGTCAAACTCACAAGCCTGACCAATCACAATCGGGCCAGCGCCAATAATCAAAATACTTTTAATGTCTGTACGTTTTGCCATAATTTTCTTATTGCTTGTGCTGTTTCATGGATTCGACAAATCGATCGAACAAATAACTCATCTCGGTTGGGCCTGGGCTTGCTTCAGGATGGCCTTGGAAGCTAAACGCTGGCTTGTCAGTGCGGGCAATACCTTGCAAGCTACCGTCAAAAAGCGAGACATGCGTAGTACGCAAATTAGCTGGCAAGCCCTCAGCATCCACCGCAAAACCGTGGTTTTGGCTGGTAATAAACACGCGCTTATCATCCACATCTTGCACAGGATGGTTTGCTCCGTGGTGACCAAACTTCATTTTCAGTGTTTTTGCGCCAGAGGCTAAAGCCAGTAACTGATGCCCCAAGCAGATACCAAAAGTAGGCACCCCAGCATCCACAATAGTCTTAATTGCAGCAATTGCGTAGTCACATGGTTCAGGATCGCCAGGACCATTAGACAAAAACACGCCATCAGGCTTAAGTGCCATGGCTTGCTCAGCCGTTGCCTGTGCTGGCAATACTGTTACTTTACAGCCACGCGAAGTGAGTATGCGCAAAATATTACGCTTAACACCGTAATCAAACGCAACCACATGAAACGCTGGATTGCTAGGCTGGGCGTATCCCGAAGCCAAATCCCATTCGCCTTCAGCAAATTCATAAGGTGCTTTAACGCTGACTACTTTTGCTAAGTCCATGCCAGATAGGCCTGGGAAAGCTTGCGCTTGTGCCAAGGCATCAGCCTCATTCACCGCACCAGCGATAATACAGCCAGCTTGCGCGCCTTTTTCTCTCAATATACGGGTTAATTTGCGCGTATCAATATCGGCAATCGCCACCACATTGTTGGCGATTAAATAATCAGAAAGCGATTGTTCGCTACGCCAATTACTATGCGTTAATGGCAAATCACGAATAATCAAACCGCTAGCATAAACTTGACCTGATTCCACATCTTCAGAGTTCACCCCTGTGTTGCCGATGTGCGGGTAAGTCAAAGTAACGATTTGTTTGGTATAAGATGGGTCTGTGAGAATTTCTTGATAACCAGTCATTGAGGTATTGAACACCACCTCACCAACGGTTTGGCCGGGAGCGCCAATTGAAATACCACGAAACACTGTCCCATCAGCAAGTACTAACATGGCTGGCGTGTGTTGCGGCACTTATAACCCCTTGTTTTTAAATAA
>JBMSSY010000134.1:0-3730 GCA_049424605.1 Candidatus Methylopumilus sp. | reverse complement strand
ATGGAATACGGATTGAAGCAGAACGGTTTTTAGCTGAGTAAGCTAATTTAACTGGTGCTTCAAAGTGTGGAACCAAACGTTTGTATGAGTTAGTGCCTGGGTTAGTAATTGCGTTCAATGCTTTAGCGTGTTTGATAATACCGCCAATGTAGTAAAGCGCGAATTCACTCAAACCTGCATAGCCGTTACCTGCGAACAAGTTTTTGCCATCTTTCCAGATTGATTGGTGAACGTGCATACCAGAACCATTATCACCAGCGAAAGGCTTAGGCATAAAGGTTGCTGTTTTGCCATAAGCGTGTGCAGTGTTTAACACCACGTATTTAGTGATTTGTGTCCAGTCAGCGCGTTGTGTCAATGTGCTGAATTTAGTACCGATTTCACATTGACCAGCAGTTGCCACTTCATGGTGATGCACTTCAACAGGCACGCCCATTTCTTCAAGTGCAATACACATTGCAGAGCGAACGTCTTGCAATGAATCGACTGGAGGCACTGGGAAATAACCACCTTTAACGCCAGGACGATGGCCTGTGTTGCCACCTTCGAATTTTTCGTTTGAAGCCCAAGCGCCTTCTTCAGAATTGATACGCACTGAGCTACCGTTCATGCTGACATCCCATTGGATGGAATCAAAAATGAAGAACTCTGGCTCTGGGCCAAAGTAAGCAGTATCACCGATACCGCTAGATTTTAAGTAAGCTTCAGCACGTTTTGCCAAGCTACGTGGGCAACGGTCGTAACCCTTGCCATCTGTTGGGTCAACAACGTCACAAGTAAGGATTAATGTTGGCTCGTCCATGAATGGATCGATGTTTGCTGTATCAGGATCAGGCATCAATTGCATATCAGATGCTTGAATGCCTTTCCAACCAGAGATTGAAGAGCCGTCAAATGCGTGGCCTTCGGTGAATTTTTCTTCGTTAAATGCCGAAACAGGCACTGTAACGTGTTGTTCTTTACCACGAGTGTCGGTGAAGCGGAAATCAACAAACTTGATATCGTTGTCCTTCACCATCTTCATTACGTCGGCAATTGCCATTTGATTCTCCTAGATTGCGCTTAAATAAATAAACAAAAACTTGACATGATTCACTAGCAGGAAGCGTGCCAATCGACTATTTCGATATTCCCTTATTTTTACACAGATAGTTGCAAAAGAGAATAAAAACAACTTGCTCTAATTTTGTGCGTGGCACCCAATCTCGCACCATTATAGTGCAAGTATGCGCTGCGGTTTAAATACCGCTATACTTTAAGCATGTTGTGTAAGAACTATTGATAAGGAATCAAAATGGAAACACTTTCAACGATTTTAGAAAAAGCCAAACAACGTGCCGCTGATTTAAACCTCCCTTATGCTGGTGCATTAACGCCTCAAGAAGCTTTTCAAGTGCTGCAATTGACGCAGAATGCCAAATTAGTGGATGTGCGTACCCGTGCGGAATTAGAGTTAGTTGGCCGTGTGCCACAAGCAACCCATATTGAATGGGCATTTTATCCTGGCATGGTCGCCAATCCTGATTTTGCTGCACAAATTAAAACTCAGCTAGACCCAGAAACCTTGACCATTTTTATGTGCCGTACTGGCGGTCGTTCGCACAATGCGGCTGTTTTAGCTGCGCAGCTTGGATTTACCGAAGCTTACAATATGCTAGAAGGCTTTGAAGGTGAAGCAACACCAGACAATAAACAACGTTGCAAATTGAACGGCTGGAAAGTCGCGGATCTGCCTTGGACTAACGCTTAAATTTAGACCTGACCATACATGACCGATTTTTACGCCGTGATTGGCAACCCGATAGCGCACAGTAAATCACCTGTGATTCATCATGCTTTCGCGCAACTCACCCATCAAGATATCCAATATGAGCGCGTGCTTGCGCCTTTGGATGGCTTTGCGGAAACCGTACATGGCTTGATGGCACAAGGCTATAAAGGCGCTAATGTCACCGTGCCGTTTAAGCTTGAAGCATTTGCGATGGCTACGCGTTTGAGCGAGCGGGCGCAAGATGCCGGTGCGGTCAACACGCTGATATTTGATGCAGAAGGCATCATAGGCGATAACACCGATGGGGTGGGTTTGGTGCGTGATATTAGCCAAAATATCGGCGTGTCATTTGCGGGTAAGCGGGTTTTATTGATAGGCGCAGGTGGCGCATCTGAAGGGGTGTTGCATCCTATTTTGGCAGCACATCCTGCCCTGTTGATTATTACCAATCGTACTTTGGATAAAGCACTCAATATGGTTAAGCGGGTTGAAGCGCGCGATGAAATGCTGTTTGTTTCTGTGCAGGCTTACGCTTTTGATGATTTACAGGGGCAAGCCTTTGATATTGTGATTAACGCGACTTCGGCGGGTTTAAGCGATAGCCAATTGCCGCTTCCGAGCGGCATTTTTGCACCCAATGCTTTGGCTTACGACATGATGTACGGCCGTTTGACCCCCTTTATGGCATTTGCGCAGCAGCAGGGCGCAAGGGTTTTTGATGGCTTGGGCATGTTGATTGAGCAAGCAGCAGAAGCTTTTTCGGTGTGGCGTGGTATTCGTCCACCAACCGCGCCAGTGATTGAGATGTTTAAACAGCAGGGCAAAATTTAAGGCATGAATTTCTCATCGAATTTGTGGCGCCTGTTGAAATGGCTGGGCATCATGATTGTGGTTTACCAGCTTTGGATTTTTCTGCACATATGCTGGTGGGTTAATCACAACCCATCTACTAGCGCTTTTATGGAAGACCGTTTGCAGGTCTTGCAACAAGATCATCCCGATGCAGTACTCAAACATCGCTGGGTAGATTACAAAAATATTTCCCCCAATTTAAAGCGTGCATTAGTGGCGGCTGAAGATGCTAAGTTTGTTGACCATGAAGGCTTTGATTGGGAAGGCATACAAAAAGCCTATGAGAAGAACCTCAAAAAAGGCAAAGTAGTAGCAGGTGGGTCGACCATTAGTCAGCAACTCGCAAAGAATTTATTTTTATCAACTAAGCGCACTCCTTGGCGTAAAGCGGAAGAGGCCATGATCACGGTGATGCTAGAAGCTACCATGAGTAAGCGCCGCATCTTTGAGATTTACTTAAACGTGATTGAGTGGGGCAATGGCATTTTTGGGGCAGAAGCGGCCGCCAAATACTATTACCATACCAGCGCTAAAAACTTAAATGCCGAGCAAGCCGCCACCTTAGCGGCCATGGTGCCTAATCCACGTTATTACGACAAGCACCGTCAAGCAAAAGGCTTAATGAGAAAAACAGGGATTATTGAAGCGCGTATGAATAGCGCTGAAATCCCATAATTATTTCAGCATCATTTTAAGATATTGCCCCGTGTAGCTTGCGGCACATTCGGCAACTTTTTCTGGCGGGCCTTCCACCAGTACGCTACCACCACCGTCACCGCCTTCTGGGCCCATATCAATTAGCCAGTCAGCCGTTTTAATCACGTCTAGGTTGTGTTCAATAATTACCACGGTATTACCTGCATCGCGTAGACGATGAATCACGTCCAGCAATAATTGAATATCGGCAAAATGCAGGCCTGTGGTTGGCTCATCCAAAATATACAAGGTGCGACCAGTGTCACGTTTTGAAAGCTCCAGCGCCAGTTTGACGCGCTGAGCCTCTCCGCCAGATAAGGTGGTTGCTGATTGTCCTAATGTAATATAGCCCAAACCAACATCTAGTAAGGTTTTCAGTTTGCGTTGCACCACGGGAACCACGCTAAAAAA
>JBMSSY010000133.1:0-3760 GCA_049424605.1 Candidatus Methylopumilus sp. | reverse complement strand
ACAATACGCACTGCAATTTCGCCGCGATTAGCGACTAGAATTTTTTTTATCACTACTGAACCTGAATGTTAAGAGTTTAAAGATGTTAAAAATAAACGGTTAAATCGGTTAGTTTTTTGACATAACCACAGCTTAATTATATCATGCGCGCCTTATGACTGCACAGCACATCATCAATAGCATTGAATTTGCAAGAAAATCTCTTGAGATTCGTGGTACAATTGCGCGCTCAGAAATGCAACGTGCCAAAGATTTGCTGACTGCTGAAACAAAAAGCTTGGATTGGCGCTTAACAGGCGAGCTTGGCGCTGATAAAAAAGCAAGGCTACATCTTAGCTTAACAGGCGATGTTGGGGTGCCTTGTCAGCGTTGTTTGGAGCCGATGATAATGGCTTTAAACATTAACGCTGATTTTGTTTTAGTCAATGATGAGTCCGAGATACCTTCAGAAGAAGATGATGTTGAGGATCATGATTACATCGTTGCAGAAGCTGAAATGGATGTGTTGCAATTGGTAGAGGACGAAATTTTACTCGCCTTACCTTATGCACCAAAACACGAGATTAAAGATTGCGCAGTTAAAGCAGAAGAGAATGCGCTTAAAGCGCCTAATCCTTTTGCGGCCTTGCGTGATTTTAAAGTTGTAAAAAGTTAGTTTATATTTAGGAGTAAGAAATGGCTGTTCAACAAAACAAAAAATCACCATCTAAACGTGGTATGCATCGTTCACATGACTTTTTGACCAACCCACCTTTGGCTGTTGAGCCAACAACAGGTGAGGTGCATTTACGTCACCATGTTAGCCCAAGCGGCTACTACCGTGGCCGTAAAGTATTACCGGCTAAAGGCGAGTAATTCGTGATTAAAGCTAGCATGAAGTCTTGATTAGCAAGATTTCATCGCTGGTTTTAGTGTTTATTTCAAAACATGGATATCACCGTTGCTATCGATGCCATGGGTGGCGATCACGGCCCTCGTGTCACCGTTCCAGCCGCATTGTCGCTTTTAAAGCAAGATAGCAATCTACAAGTCATCTTGGTTGGTCTCACTGACCAAATTGAGTCTGAACTTCGCGCAAATAAAGCCAATCAACATCCAAGATTGCGAATTCATCATGCAAGCGAGCTTGTATTGATGGATGAATCGCCTCAAAGCGCACTCAAAAACAAAAAAGACTCGTCTATGCGTGTCGCCATTAATTTAGTCAAAGATGGCGAAGCGGATGCTTGCGTAAGTGCTGGCAATACAGGCGCGCTGATGGCGACTGCACGATTCGTCTTAAAAACACTCCCCGGCATTGACCGTCCTGCCATTGCAGGTGTTTTACCAAGCAAAACAGGCATGACTTATATGCTAGATCTTGGTGCTAACGCCGACTGCACGCCTGAGCATTTATTGCAGTTTGCGATTATGGGCTCGGTCTTGGTTGCTTGCGTACAAAATAAACTTAAGCCCACCGTTGGTTTATTAAATATTGGTTCGGAAGATATCAAAGGTAATGAAGTCGTCAAACAGACAGCGGAACTACTTAAAGCAAGCCATTTAAACTTTTATGGCAATGTTGAAGGCGACGATATCTACAAAGGTACAACCGACCTAGTGGTCTGTGATGGCTTTGTGGGCAATGTCGCCCTAAAAACTTCCGAAGGTCTTGCCAATTTGATGGGTGGATTTTTAAAAGAAGAGTTTAAAAAGAATCTGCTGACTAAGCTCATGGCTTGTATTTCCATGCCCGTTTTAACCGCATTTAGAAAACGCTTAGATCCACGATGTTATAACGGAGCAAGTTTTTTAGGTTTGCGCGGCATTGTGGTTAAAAGCCATGGCGGTGCAGATACCTTTGCTTTTAGACACGCCATTATTAAAGCAGTTGATGAAGCGAGAAGCGGCGTTTTAGCCCGCATCTCAGAACAGCTTGCTCTTGAGCACGCACAATCCGAAACATCCAATACAGCGTCATAACTTACCATTTCGCATATTTAAAGATATGATGCGCAGTCAAAACCATACTCACTTGAAAGTTCTTGCATGAAGCATTCACGTATCGCGGGCACAGGCAGTTACTTGCCCGAAAGAATACTTACCAACGCAGAGCTTGAGCGTACGATTGATACCACCGATGAGTGGATTTTTACTCGAACAGGCATTCGTGAGCGCCATATTATCGCCGAAGGTGAATATACCAGCGATATGGCTTTAATCGCTGCTCAGAGGGCAATAGCAGCATCGAATATCGATATTCAATCTATTGATCTGATTGTGCTAGCGACAACCACACCTGACCGCACATTTCCAAGCACTGCATGTTTATTGCAACAAAAATTAGGCATCATCAATTGTCCTGCATTTGATTTGCAGGCTGTATGTAGCGGTTTTGTTTACGCATTGGCAACAGCAGATAACTTTATCAAAGCCGGCGCTGCTAAGTGCGTGCTTGTGGTGGGCGCTGACGCGATGTCACGTATCACGGATTGGACAGATAGAAGCAATTGCATTCTCTGGGGTGATGGTGCGGGAGCTGTGATTCTGCAAGCAAGTGAAGAGCAAGGCATTATCTCCACACACCTTTATGCAAACGGCAATTACGCTGATATGCTCACCGTACCAAGAGGCGTTTCTAAGCAAGATGGTAGCAAAACCATCTTGATGGAAGGCAATGCCGTCTTCAAGATGGCAGTGAACACACTAGACTCCATCGTGGATGATACCTTGCTTGCAAATGGCCTTGAAAAATCACATATAGACTGGTTAGTGCCACATCAAGCCAATATTCGTATCCTACAATCAACTGCTAAAAAGCTAGGCATGAGTATGGATAGAGTAGTGACCACAGTAGACAAACACGGTAACACTTCTGCCGCTTCGATACCTTTAGCACTTGATGTTGCAGTGCGCGACGGACGTATTAAACGTGGCGAGACTATCCTAATGGAAGCCTTTGGTGGTGGGTTCACCTGGGGTTCTGTATTAATGAAATATTAAGAGGCTGACATGAAATTTGCTTTTTTCTTTCCTGGTCAAGGTTCGCAGTCAGTTGGCATGATGCAAGGCTGGTCTGATATTGCGGTCGTCCGTCAAACATTTGATGAAGCTTCGCAATTGCTAGGCCAAGATTTTTGGTCTATGGTCACTGAACCCAATGAAGCACTTAACCAAACAACGAACACCCAGCCGCTAATGCTGACAGCAGGCGTTGCAACATGGCGGGCTTGGCAAGCAAACTCATCAGCGCTCCCAGCCTTGATGGCAGGGCATAGCCTAGGTGAATACACAGCCCTTGTTGCGGCAGGCGCTTTGTCATTTAAAGATGCACTACCGCTAGTACGTTATCGTGCTGAAGTGATGCAAAATGCAGTGGCAGAAGGTGTGGGCGCAATGGCCGCTATCTTGGGGCTTGATGATGAAACTGTCCGTCAAGTATGCACGGAAGGCGCTCAAGGCGAAGTATTAGAAGCGGTTAATTTAAACTCACCCGGACAAGTTGTGATTGCTGGCAATAAAGCGGCAGTTGAGCGCGGCATGGAGATTGCAAAAGCTAAAGGCGCGAAACGTGCTTTAGCGTTGCCTGTTAGCGTTCCTTCTCACTGTGCTTTAATGAAACCAGCGGCTGACGCTTTAGCTGTTTACCTGCAAAATGTGTCGATGAACACAAGCAATATTCCAGTGATTCATAATGCAGATGTTGCTTCATATCATGACGTCAATAAAATGAAAGACGCTTTAGTGCGTCAATTGTATAGCCCCGTAAGATGGGTTGAGA
>JBMSSY010000132.1:0-3820 GCA_049424605.1 Candidatus Methylopumilus sp. | reverse complement strand
AAGCCAAAACGCATTTCAGTAGCAGCTGGTTTAGTCCACATAGTAATTCTCCTAAAGTTGTTTTTAATCGCTCGGTCTTTAATGACATTGCGCATGGATGAATAATACGCCGCTAGCAAAATTAAGCACTGCTCGTAGTCATTAAAGAGACCTCATGATTTTCATGAGTCATCCATCATTACTCTTCGATATTGAGCTCTTGAATCTTGCGGGTCAGGGTATTGCGACCCATGCCCAGTTGGTTTGCGGCTTCAATGCGGCGACCACCAGTGTGTTGTAGGGCTTTGGTGATAAGAATTTTTTCAAATTTATTTGCCCGCGGTTCCAGAATGTTTTGTTCACCGCGATTGAGCGCGTTCATCACCTCGGTTGCGAGTGCCTCTTGCCATGAAACAGCATGAAGCGGTTTAGCCGCATCTTCTTTTAGTTCGGGCGGTAAATCAGCTACATCAATATTTTGACCAGGTGCCATGACGGTTAGCCAATGGCAGACGTTTTCAAGTTGACGCACATTACCGCTCCAACTCATGCTGCTTAAGTATTTGAGTGCTGCTGGAGTCGGTTGTTTGGGGTCTACTCCTAACTCATTGGCGCTGTGAAGTAGAAAATGTTTGACCAGCAATGGCACGTCTTCAGGCCGTTCGCGTAGGGCAGGCAGACGCAGTCGAATCACGTTGAGGCGATGAAATAAGTCTTCGCGGAATAGGCCTTGTTTAACGCGCTCTTCTAAATCCTGATGGGTGGCCGCAATGATGCGGACATTGACTTTAACGGGTTGATGACCGCCTACGCGATAAAACTGTCCATCACAAAGCACGCGCAATAAGCGTGTTTGCAAGTCAGATGGCATATCGCCGATTTCATCTAAAAATAAAGTGCCACCATCGGCTTGCTCAAAACGCCCGCGCCTAGTTGTTTGTGCGCCAGTAAAGGCGCCACGTTCATGACCAAACAACTCTGACTCTAATAAATCTTTTGGAATTGCGGCAGTATTAATTGCAATAAAGGGCTTATCTGCACGAGGACTATGACGATGCAGTGCGCTCGCCACCAGCTCTTTACCTGTGCCTGACTCGCCGTTGATTAACACGGTGGCATGTGAGCGACTTAAACGACCAATCGCGCGAAACACATCTTGCATCGCTGGCGCTTGACCGATGATTTCAGGCGTTTCTTCAACCACAGGTGCTTCGGGGGTTTGATGTTGGCTTTCGTCTACAGCGCGACGAATCACTTCAATGGCTTGATCCACGTCGAAAGGTTTGGCTAAATATTCAAATGCGCCGCCTTGGAAAGCCGCCACAGCGCTTTCTAGGTCAGAATATGCCGTCATGATAATAACGGGCACATCAGGCAGTCGTTGTTTGACCACTTGTAAAAAATCCAAGCCAGAGCCATTTGGCATACGAATATCACTAACGATGACTTGCGGTGTTTCATCATCAAGTGCGTTTAATGCTTCTGGGGCTGATGAAAAAGTTTTGAATGCCATTTCGGTACGCGCAAGTGCTTTTTCAAACACCCAACGTATTGATTTGTCATCGTCGATAATCCAAATTGGTTTCATATTGTGCCTATTGAGTAATATTTATTCGATGCATTGTTTGGCCACATGGCCGTTCAGCACCGAGCTTTCGATGGGAAGCAAAATTGTAAAACAGGTATTTCCTGCTTGGCTTTCGCATTCAATCATGCCGTGATGCTGCGTAATAAAAGTCTGCGCTAGCGTTAAGCCCAAGCCTGATCCACCTTCGCGCCCAGAAACCAAAGGATAGAAAATCCGCTCACGGATATCAGCAGGAATACCAGGGCCGTTGTCGATGATTTGTAATTTAATGGCAACGCGATAGCGCTTTTTAGCCAGCGTGACTTGGCGTTCAGCACGTGTGCGTAAAATAATGTTGCCATCTTTTTGACCGTGCGCTTGCATGGCTTGAACTGCGTTGCGTGCAATATTGAGTACCGCTTGTATCAGCTTTTCTCTATCGCCAATAATCTCAGGCAAGCTGGTGTCGTAATCGCGTTGTACGGTAATTTTTGTGGCATCTTTTGAGAAGCCAACAGGCGACTCGGCCAATAACAAACTGCGGACGCGCTCTAATACCTCATGAATATTAGTGGGTTCATATTTGGGTACGCGGTGGGGCACCAACAATCTATCCATTAATAGCTGTAGGCGATCGGCTTCTTTGATAATGACTTGCGTGTACTCGCGTAAACTGGCTTGCGGTAATTCATGCTCAAGCAATTGCGCAGCGCCACGTAATCCGCCGAGTGGATTGCGAATCTCGTGTGCTAAATTGCGCAGTAGTTCCGCATTAGCCTGTTGTTGAACCAGCATGCGCTCTTCGCGTGCCATGCGCAGTTGCTGATCCATCTGTTGAAACTCCAGCACTAGGCAAGCGCTTGGCTGTTCTACTGGCGTCACCGTGCAAGTAACCGCTAAGCTTTGTTGTCGTATTGTGGTTATAACGAACTCATGCTCGCGGAATGGGCTGTTGGTGCTAATCGCATTTTCAACAGCAGAATGCAGAATCTCACAGCCAGGAAACACCTGAGCAATGGGCAGGCCGTTAATTTGTTTAGCGCTCAATGCAAACAAGACTTCTGCGCCAGGGTTGGCGTAAACCACATGACGTGCATCATTAAGCAAAATCACAGCGGTTGCGAGATGTTCAAGTCCTGCAAATGAGGAGGGTATTTTTTGTTCCATGGTTTCGGTATAAGCAACCTATATGCCAACCGCCGCATAGCCTGACTTGGCTGGCATATTGTTGACATCGTTGTTCGCTCAGTCAAAGCACTATTCTATACCGAATAGCCAGTGTGCACTATTTTAGTGCGCCGACTTCTTTTTGTAATAACTGGATATTTTTTTGGTGCTGCTCAATTTCTGTTGATGCGTGTTGGCTTTTGGCTGACTCAAGCGCTTGTTGTTCGGCACTGAGTTCAGATTGCAAAATTGCTTTGCGCTTGTCGTCGCGCTGGTTTTGGGTGTATTGGTCAACTTGTGGAAAGTTGCTTGGTCTTGAGCTGACGGGCTTGTTTGATAAAGCTGGCGAGCCGTTATTGCGCGTGCCATTATTGTGCATGATCAGCACACAGTTTTTATAATTTGCTTTGGTACTCGCATCTACAAAAGTAGGTGTTCCAGTGTCGCTAGTGCATTTGTAAACATCAGCAAGGACAGACGCGGAAAACAGCATGGCCTGTGTGCAAAGCGCATAAATCACTATTTTATTCATAAGCGGCTTGCTTGAGTAGGTGACGAAAAAGTGTAAGGTTTAAGATAACAGCAATCAATCAGATTTGCCCAATTAAAAAATAGAGTGACGTATTTTGTAGACATAAAAAAGGCGGGTTGCCCCGCCTTTTTGACTTACTGATTCAACACTAATTAGCAGCTATAGTACAAACCAAACTCAGCTGGGTGTGGTGTCATACGTAACTTATTCACTTCTTCCATCTTCAAGCCGATGTAAGCGTCAATCCAGTCATCTGTAAACACGCCACCACGAGTTAAGAACTCACGGTCTTTGTCTAAGTTTGCCAATGCTTCTTCTAGTGAAGCACACACGGTTGGGATTTGTGCATCTTCTTCTGGAGGAAGATGGTACAAGTCTTTAGTCGCTGGCTCACCTGGGTGAATCTTGTTTTGAACGCCGTCAAGACCAGCCATCATCAATGCACTAAATGCCAAGTATGGGTTAGCGATTGGATCTGGGAAGCGAGCTTCAACACGGCGTGCTTTATCAGAGTGCACGAATGGAATACGGATTGAAGCAGAACGGTTTTTAGCTGAGTAAGCTAATTTAACTGG
>JBMSSY010000131.1:0-3821 GCA_049424605.1 Candidatus Methylopumilus sp. | reverse complement strand
GCGTCAATGTAGTTTAGAAATTAAGGACATGTGATGGCGAATCAAGAAGTAGATCAAAGTAAGCGCAAGTTTCTGATTGCGGCAACTTCAGTTGCGGGTGGCGTGGCAGCAGCAGCTGTTGCCGTACCTTTTGTGACTAGCATGATGCCGAGTGAACGTGCTAAAGCCGCTGGGGCCCCAGTTGAGGCCGACATCAGTAAAATTGAGTCAGGCGCCATGATTACTGTTGAGTGGCGTGGCAAACCAGTTTGGATTGTTAATCGCAACCAAGCGATGCTTGATGCCTTAGCCAATCACGACGATAAATTGTCCGATCCAAAATTAGAAGTGACCAGTCAACAGCCTGATTACTGCGTTAATCCAGCGCGTTCGATTAAATCCAATATTATGGTGTTGGTGGGGATATGTACCCACTTAGGCTGTTCGCCATCGCCAAAACTGCAAACAGGTGCTGATATGGGCGCCGACTGGCCGGGTGGTTTCTTCTGTCCTTGTCACGGTTCTAAGTTTGACTTAGCTGGTCGTGTATTTAAAGGTTCTCCAGCCCCAATCAACTTAGTTGTTCCGCCACACAAATACATCAGCGATAGCGTATTGCTGATTGGTGCAGATGATAAGGGAGTCGCATAATGGCTAATAACAAACTTCAGCAAGCGGCGACAAACTTGTTAACTTGGGTGGATGATCGTTTTCCGCTGAGTTCTAATGTCAAAACACATTTAACTGAATATTACGCACCGAAAAACTTTAACTTTTGGTACTTTTTCGGTTCCTTGGCGCTGTTGGTATTGGTATTGCAAATCCTAACAGGCATATTCTTAACCATGAACTATAAGCCAGAAGCCAGCATGGCTTTTGCCTCTGTTGAATACATCATGCGTGATGTTTCATGGGGTCGCTTGATACGTTATATGCACTCAACGGGCGCTTCCATGTTTTTTGTGGTGGTATATTTGCATATGTTCCGTGGCCTTATTTACGGCTCATACAGAACCCCACGCGAATTGATTTGGTTGTTCGGTGTTGGCATTTTCTTAGTGTTGATGGGTGAAGCATTCTTTGGTTACCTATTGCCTTGGGGACAAATGTCATATTGGGGTGCGCAAGTAATTATTAACTTGTTCACGTCTATCCCATTTATTGGCCCAGATATTTCATTGTGGTTGCGTGGTGATTACACCGTGTCTGACGCCACACTTAATCGCTTCTTTGCTTTCCACGTGATTGCGCTACCACTGGTCTTGTTGGGTTTGGTTGTCGCTCACTTAATCGCATTGCATGAAGTTGGCTCAAACAACCCTGATGGCGTAGAAATCAAAAAACATAAAGATCCAAAAACACATATCCCATTAGATGGCATCCCATTCCATCCTTACTACACAGTTAAGGATCTAGTAGGCGTGTCAGTGTTCTTGATTGTGTTTTCAGCGATTATTTTCTTTGCACCAGAAATGGGTGGTTATTTCCTTGAAGCAAATAACTTTATCCCTGCCGATCCATTGAAAACACCGCCACATATCGCGCCAGTTTGGTACTTCACACCTTACTACTCAATCTTGCGTGCTGTGCCGCCTATCCTGAATTCACAGTTCCCTGGCGTTGCTGCCATGGGCTTGTCTGTCGTGAGCTTTGCATTCCTGCCTTGGCTAGATCGTAGTCCAGTGAAGTCAATTCGCTACCGCGGTACGCTATACAAAAAATGGCTAGCTGCTTTTGTAGTGAGCTTCTTGATTTTAGGTTACTTGGGCACTGAGCCATCAAATGTTTGGGGTCAATTCGCACCTAGTACATTCTTCGTTGGCGGGGCTGACCGTGCAACCGTCGTGGCGAGATGTTTTAGTGTGGTTTACTTCTCATTTTTTGCCTTGATGCCTTGGTATACCAAGAAAGACAAGACTAAGCCAGTGCCAGAAAGGGTAACAGCATAATGAAAACTAAAATTTTATTGGTTTTGGCTTTGCTACTGCCGTTGTTGGCAAGTGCAAATGAAGGTGTGAAATTAGATCACGCGCCAATCGATCCTAACAATCAAGCTTCATTGCAACGCGGTGCCAAGCTATTTGTTAACTACTGTCTAAACTGCCATAGCGCTGCTTATATGCGTTATAACCGTTTAGAAGACATAGGCTTAACAGATGCACAAATCAAAGCTAACCTGATGTTTGCTGGTGAAAAAGTGGGCGACACGATGACGGTGGCCATTCAAAAAGCTGATGCAAAAGCTTGGTTTGGTGCAGCTCCACCTGATTTGTCAGTAGAAGCCCGCGCTCGTGGCGCAGATTGGCTTTATAGCTATTTACGTGGATTCTACCGCGATGACACAAGACCCACTGGCTGGAACAATGTGGTCTATGACAAAGTTGCAATGCCGCATGTTCTTTGGAGTTTGCAAGGTGAACAGGTATTAAAGATAGACGAGAAAACTGAAACGCATCAACTGGTACTAGCAAAACAAGGCACAATGACGCCTGCTGAGTACGATCAAGCGATTGCAGATTTAGTTAACTATCTAGTCTTTATGGCTGAGCCATTTAAAGAGCGCGACAAGCATCTTGGTTTATTGGTATTGGCCTTTTTAGGTCTGTTGTTTGTACTGACGTATTATTTGAAAAAAGAGTTCTGGAAAGATATACACTAAAATAACAACTTAGCGGGAGGCTCTGCTTGTCGGCAGGCTTCCCGTTTTGCTTTTGCGAGCGAGGAATCAAAATTATGATGACACTTTATTCAGGTACTACCGATCCATATAGCCATCGTTGCCGTATCGTATTGTTCGAAAAAGGCATGGACTTCCAAGTGATTGATGTTGACTTGGCCAATAAGCCAGAAGATTTAGCAGTGATTAACCCGCATAACACCGTTCCAGTGTTGGTGGAGCGCGATTTAGTATTAGAGCAAGCCAATATTATCAACGAATATATTGATGAGCGTTTCCCGCATCCGCAACTGATGCCAGCTGACCCAGTGATGCGTGCTCGTGCACGTTTATTTCTGCATAATTTTGAAGAGCAGTTGTTTGATCATATTAAAGATATTGAATCAGACAATCAAAAAGCTGCCGACAAAGCACGCGCAACAATACGTGACAATCTAACGCAAATCGTGCCTTTGTTTAGCAAGCAAGAATATATTTTGGGCGATGACTTCTCCATGCTAGATGTGGCGATTGCGCCTTTGCTATGGCGTCTTGGCCATTATGGTATTGAGTTGCCTAAGCAAGCTGCGCCATTGTTAAAGTACGCTGAACGTATTTTCTCTCGTCCAGCCTACATTGAAGCAATGACGCCATCAGAAAAGGCCATGCGCAAATAAGCATGGAAGCCTTGAGTTCAACCAAGCCTTATATGATTAGGGCGATACATGAGTGGTGCGTTGATAATCAATTAACGCCCCATCTCTTGGTGGCGGTGAACTCGCAAACGCGGGTGCCGATGGCATTCGTAAAAGAAGGTGAAATTGTTCTGAATCTCAATCATTCAGCTACAAAAGATTTGTATTTTACTAACGAAGCGATTACTTTCTCAGCCCGATTTTCAGGCGTTTCAAATAATTTATATGTGCCTATCAGCGCGGTAAAAGGCATTTTTGCACGAGAAAACGGGCAAGGCATGTTTTTTGAAGTGCTACCTGAAGATGAAGATGCAATAAAAGAAATACAAAACAATGAGATATTGAATAAAGAAAAAAATATTTCATCCGAAGTGAAAAAAACCACCCTAAAGTTGGTAAAATAGCGTCCGTTGTAAATGTAATTGATTAACTCAACACCTGCCGGATTAGCTCAGTTGGTAGAGCAGCGCACTTGTAATGCGAAGGTCGTC
>JBMSSY010000130.1:0-3882 GCA_049424605.1 Candidatus Methylopumilus sp. | reverse complement strand
GATGGGCCAGCTGTGAATGAGGATGCCATAAATCAACCAGGCTAATACGCCTAGACTAAATAGGCTGTACATGGGCAAAGACACACCAGATAAATCCCGGGTTTTCCATGAATGGTGGGCTTGGGGCACAAAGGCAAAGGTCGTTAAAAAAGCGGCTAGGTAGCCGGTAAAATCAGTAATACTCATCAATAGTGGCTGCCCAATCACCTGTTGTATAAATTTCAGGCAAAAAAATGACCCAGTTAAGGGCCATTTTTTTGGATTCTTGGTTACTAAACTTTCTGAATGTTAGAAGCTTGTTTACCTTTTGGTCCGTCTGTTACATCAAAGCTTACGCGATCATTTTCTTTTAAGCTTTTGTAACCGCTATCAACGATTGCTGAGAAATGCGCGAATAAATCGTCGCCGCCTGCATCAGGAGTAATGAAACCAAAACCTTTTGAATCATTAAACCATTTAACTAAACCTGTAGCCATATCTTATTCCATACTTTAAAAAAGGGAGGCACCCTAAATGAATGGGTTATTAACAAATAATTAGTCTTGAGAACGTAACCAAATTAAACAACCAAACGCCTAAATTGCTTTTTACGGGGAATCGGTAATCCTGTCAAGCATTATTTTACAAAGACTCACTTGAATGAAGCCTAAGTTAGATTTAGGCCTTTATAAATCATTTAGTTAAGTAGATTTATTGCCAAACGGGGAGGGCGAGACTATAATTCGCGCCTTACACAGTGTTGATAAACCTTATACTCAACATTAAAAGCTCGCCAGTTAAGGGGCTTATAACTAAGCATTCAAAAACAAGCTTGCACTTAAATATGGAGACAGGGTATTGGCTAAAGAAGAATTGATTGAAATGAATGGGGTAGTGATGGAGATCTTACCGGATTCACGTTACCGCGTGACCTTGGATAACGGTCATAAGTTGATCGCCTACACTGGCGGCAAGATGAAGAAAAATCACATTCGTATTTTGGCTGGCGATAAAGTCACATTGGAATTGTCCCCGTACGACATTAACAATGGTCGCATCACCTTTAGGCACATCGAAGCGGGTGGCGCCACCTTCACACCAAGAAAGCGTACCTATTAAGTTTTACTGCCGGGTGGCTAAGCAATTTAGCCCTTATTCTTATCGATGGATTGCAATCGACCGGCTGTTTTAATTCACTTTAATGTTGTAAGTGCCCACTGAAACTATCTGACCGGTGCGAATTTTGGCAGTTTTTCTGTGCTCAACTAAACCGTCTACCTTGACCAATCCTTCTGCTACCATAGTCTTGCCGCGGCCACCGCTATCAGCCAGGCCTACCAATTTTAATAGATTGCATAACTCTATGTACTCTGAGCTTAAGTCAAATTGCGTGTTTTCTGGCATGAGTGTCTCGTTGATTGAGGTAGAATGGGCATTAAGCAGGGGTTGTGGTGCTAATAAATAGCCGCATTAAAATAGCCTATTTAGCTGAAAATAAAACCACATGGGTTGATAACGGCGTCGGATTTTATATTAAAGGTAAGCTTTGTCAATGACAAAAAAAATGCAAGTCAGCAAAAGACCAAAAGACCCTCATGCGGCTAGAGAGGCCAGTCGCTATGAGACGCCATTGCCAAGTCGCGAAATGATACTTAGCTTAATGGCGGATCAAGGTGCGCCATTAAGCATTGAGCAGCTATACATGCTGCTTGCTATTGAAGACGACGAGCGCGAAATTTTCAATCGGCGCTTAAATGCCATGGAGCGTGAAGGCCAAATCATTAAAAATAGAAAAGGCGCGTTGTGCATTGCCGATAAGCTGGATTTGATTTCTGGGGTGGTGCAAGGTCACCCAGATGGATTTGGTTTCTTAATTCCCGATGATAAAAGCAAATGCAATGGCGAGGATTTGTTTTTAAGCCCTAAAGAAATGGCCCAGCTTATGCATGGCGACAGGGCAATGGTTAGAATGAGTGGCTTGGACAGAAGGGGTCGTCCAGAAGGGAAATTGGTTGAGGTGTTAGAGCGTCGAACGCAACGCTTGGTAGGCAGGGTGATTCACACGACCGGTGTCACCATAGTCGCGGCTGAAGACAAACGCATCAATCTGGACATATTGATCCCTTACCATTTGGATATGAATGCCAAGGCTGGCCAAGTGGTGATGGTCGAGTTAACTGAACAACCATCAGCCAATGCGCAGCCCATGGGTAAAGTGGTCGAAATTTTGGGCAATTATGCCGACAGTGGCATGGAAATAGAGATTGCTTTACGTAAGCATAATTTGCCCCACGAATTTAGCGCTGAGGCGATTGCCTTGGCCGAGTCTTATCCTAAGCAAGTGCAAGCCAAAGATTACCAAAATCGCATCGATTGCCGCGCCTTGCCATTAATCACTATAGACGGTGAAACGGCCCGGGATTTTGATGACGCGGTATTTGCCGAGCCGCAAGGTAAAGGTTGGCGTTTGGTGGTAGCCATTGCAGACGTGAGTTTTTATGTTCAGCCTAAGGATGCCTTGGATAAAGGTGCGATTGATCGCGGCAATTCGGTGTATTTTCCACGCCGTGTCATTCCTATGTTGCCCGAAGCCTTATCAAACGGCTTGTGCTCACTAAACCCTGACGTTGAGCGACTCTGTATGATTTGCGACATGCAGGTCGATGGCTTAGGGGTGGTTAAACAGTATAAATTCTACCCATCGGTGATGCGCTCAAAAGCACGCATGACCTACACGCAAGTGCATGAAATTTTGCAACACCCAGATGCACAGTTGGCTCAGGATTATGCCTGGCTGGTGCCGCATTTGACGCATTTGCAAAGCGTTTATAAATTAATGTTGGCGCAACGTGAAAAGCGCGGCGCCATAGAATTTGAAACCTCTGAAACCATTATGGTGTTCAATGATAATGGCAAAATTGACAGCATCGTGCCCAGTCATAGAAACGAAGCACACAAATTAATAGAAGAGTGCATGTTGGCAGCCAACGTTTGTGCTGCTGAATTTTTGCATGCCAATGAACACCCAGCATTGTATCGAGTGCACGAAGGGCCCACCCCAGAAAAATTAGAACTATTGCGCACCTTTATGGCGGAGTTTGGATTTGGTGTCGGCGGTGGCGATAAGCCGCATGCTAAAGATTATGGCAAGTTGTTGGATAAAATTCGAGCAAGACCGGATGCGCAATTGTTGCAAACGGTATTACTCAGGTCTATGCAGCAAGCCATCTACAGCCCAGACAACTTAGGGCATTTTGGTTTAGCTTATGAAGCCTATGCGCACTTTACTTCTCCTATACGACGCTACCCAGATCTATTAATACACCGGGCCATCAAAGCGGTCTTGAACGGCGATAAGTATAAGCCGGGTGATTGGAATGAATTGGGCATGCAGTGCTCAATGACGGAGCGACGAGCAGACGATGCGACGCGTGATGTGACCAATTGGCTTAAGTGTTTCTACATGCAAGATAAAATTGGCGAAGTGTTTGAAGGCAGCGTAGCGGGCGTGACTGCCTTTGGACTATTTGTCGCCTTAGATGGGGTATACGTTGAAGGCTTGTTGCATGTCACTGAGCTTGGCAATGATTATTTCCATTACGACAAGGCTCGCCATGAAATGGCCGGCGAACGAACCGGCGTGCGTTTCCGTTTGGGTGATAGGTTAACGATAAAAGTGGCCCGCGTGGATTTGGAAACCAGCAAGATAGATTTCTCATTAGTGAATAAAAACCAGGGCTTGGCTGACGATGCAAATGACCGTGATGTCAGCGATTTGTCGTTGCCGCCAAGTCGCTCTCAGCAAAAGCCTAGGCATGCTCTTGCTAAAAACAAGGCTAATGGCGGTGCTGCATTTAAAAATCCAGCTAAACCGACTAAGTCTAAAAAAGCCCATAAAAAAAC
>JBMSSY010000129.1:0-4027 GCA_049424605.1 Candidatus Methylopumilus sp. | reverse complement strand
CGACATCCTGCTCCCAAAGCAGGCGCGCTACCAGGCTACGCTACACCCCGAGGGCCGAGATTATGGCGCATATTAATCTAAAGGTCAATTCTAATATTTGCGAATAGCCTGTTAAAATAGCGTTTCTTTATCTATTACCACACACTATAAATATATGTCGGCTCAAATCATTAGCGGTAAAGCAATTGCGGAGGACATGCTTAACAGCATTAAATCAAGGATTAATCAACGGTTAAGCGCTGGAAAACGCGCCCCTTCTTTGGCTGTGATATTAGTTGGCGCTGACCCTGCCTCTAGCATTTATGTGCGAAATAAACGATTAGCATGTGAGAAAGTTGGCATTCATTCAATTGCTTACGACTTAAGTCCCGAGATTAAAGAAGCTGAGCTACTGGCCCTTATTCAAAAGCTTAATGAGGATGATACGGTTGATGGCATTCTTGTGCAGTCGCCTTTGCCAGCGCAAATTGATGAGAAGTTAATTATTGAGCACATCAGCGCAAGTAAAGATGTTGATGGTTTTCATCCTTACAACATTGGCCGTTTAGCTGTGCGTCAACCAACTTTGCGCTCATGCACTCCTTTCGGTGTCATTAAGATGCTCAACAGCGTCAATATCAATCTAAAAGGCTTGGATGCTGTGGTGGTAGGGGTATCTAATCATGTAGGCCGCCCAATGGCTTTAGAGCTGCTGTTAGCGGGCTGCACTGTGACTTGCTGTCACCGCCATACCAAAAACTTGCAAGACAATGTCTCACGCGCTGACTTAGTCGTTGCGGCGGCTGGCAAGGCTGGGCTGATTAAAGGTGAGTGGATTAAGCCTGGTGCAATTGTGGTCGATATTGGTATTAATCGCTTGGAAAACGGCACCATTTGCGGTGATGTTGATTTTGAAACTGCTAAACAACATGCCGCTTGGATTACGCCTGTACCAGGGGGAGTTGGGCCAATGACGGTAGCCACACTCATGGAAAACACATTATTAGCCATGGAGTTACGTGGCGCGTAAATAAGATTTATGATTGATTTAACAACTTTGCATACATTAAACAATACGTGTACACTTTGCACCGCCTTAATTTTATGTTAATGGCAATTACAACCGTCATTTAAATCTTCAAGGGTCACATGGCTGAAATCACAAAACAATTTGTTCCTTATGTAGCAAGCGCTAATGAGGAATATATGAATGACAAGCAACTTGCTCACTTCACAACAATTCTGAACGACTGGAAAAACGAACTCAGTCAAGATATTGACCGCACGGTACACACCATGCAAGATGAAGTGACCACTTTTGCTGATCCTAATGACCGCGCCAGTCAAGAGTCAGACATGGCTTTAGAGCTACGCAATCGTGACCGTGAACGCAAACTAATTAAAAAGATTGAAAGCACCTTGAGAAAAATTCAAGAAGGCGAATATGGTTACTGTAATGGTTGTGGCATTGAGATTGGCCTAAAACGCCTTGAGGCTCGCCCAACCGCCACGCTGTGTATTGATTGCAAGACTTTAGATGAGATACGTGAAAAGCAAGTGGCTAAATAGCAAGCAGCTTTGAGTGCAGGCTAATGCACAAAGTGCGCGATAGCTAAACTAAACGCCACTCTCATTAAAGCAATAAAAAAGCCCGATTTCTCGGGCTTTTTTTACGACTAATTAAGGCTTTACTTATTCAGCAGCTGGCGCTTCTGTAGCCGCAGGTGGATCAATCAAAGCCTTCATGCTTAAACGCACACGGCCTTTCTCATCAGCTTCCACCACTTTAACTTTAACAACATCGCCTTCTTTCAAGAAATCGCCCACCGCGTTAACGCGTTCATGCGCAATTTGTGAAATATGCAATAAGCCATCTTTACCTGGCAACAATGAAACAATGGCACCAAAGTCTAATAACTTAAGCACAGTGCCTTCGTAAGTTTGACCGATTTCAACTTCAGCAGTAATGGCTTCGATGCGTTTTTTAGCTTCTTCGCCTGCTTCAGCATTCACACAACCAATTTTGATAGTGCCGTCATCTTCGATGTCTATCGTCGCGCCAGTTTCTTCAGTCAAGGCACGAATCACCGCGCCGCCTTTACCAATCACATCACGAATCTTCTCTGGGTTGATTTTCATGGTAATGATACGTGGTGCAAAAGCTGACAACTCAGTGCGTGAAGTGTCCATAGACGACTTCATGATGCCCAAGATGTGCATACGGCCTTCTTTTGCTTGTGACAGCGCCACTTGCATAATTTCAGCGGTAATCCCAGTGATCTTAATATCCATTTGCAAGGCAGTAATACCATCTTCTGTACCTGCTACTTTAAAGTCCATATCACCTAAATGATCTTCATCACCCAAGATGTCTGTTAACACAGCCACGCGGTTACCTTCTTTAATCAAGCCCATTGCGATACCCGCAACGTGTGATTTAACAGGCACACCAGCATCCATCAAGGCTAAACAGCCACCGCAAACAGAAGCCATTGAGCTAGAGCCGTTTGATTCGGTAATTTCAGAAACGATACGAATGGTGTAGCCAAAGTCTTCTTGTGAAGGCAATGCAGCAATCAAAGCACGCTTAGCTAAACGACCATGACCGATTTCACGACGTTTTGGCGTACCAACGCGACCTGTTTCGCCTGTTGCATATGGAGGCATGTTGTAATGCAACATAAAACGGTCGTTATAAGCACCTTCAAGTGCGTCGATGGTTTGTTCATCACGGCCTGTGCCCAATGTAGCAACAACCAAAGCCTGAGTCTCACCACGCGTAAACAATGCTGAACCGTGGGTACGTGGCAATACGCCAGTACGAATGGTAATAGGACGCACTGTGCGTGTATCACGGCCATCAATACGTGGCTCACCGTTCAAGATTTGGCTACGCACGACTTTAGCTTCTAAATCAAAGAATGCTGATTTGATTTCATTGGCTTCTTGAGTAGAAGTTTCTTCGGTAATCAAGGCTGCCACAACACGATTTTTGATTTCGTCTAACTTAGCAGAACGTGCACCCTTAGATTTGATTTGGTAAGCGGCGTTAATATCAGCGTTAGCCAATGCGCTTACTTTTTCGATGACTGCTGTATTTGGCTCTGGCGGTGTCCAGTCCCAAGCTTCTTTGCCTACTTCGGCAGCTAGCTCGTTAATCATGTTAATCACAGCTTGCATTTGCTCGTGACCAAAGACAACGGCGCCTAGCATAACGTCTTCTGGCAATTCTTTCGCTTCAGACTCAACCATCATTACAGCGCTTGCTGTTGCTGCAACTACCAAATCTAGTTCAGTTTCTTTCATTTGTGTGGCTGATGGATTAATGATGTATTCACCATTAATGTAACCAACACGTGCCGCACCTAGTGGGCCGTAGAAAGGAATCCCTGAGATTGCCATTGCCGCTGATGCGCCGATGATAGCAGGAATATCTGGATCGATTTCGCTGTCTGACGACATCACAGTAGCCACTACTTGTACTTCATTGTAAAAAGCTTCTGGGAATAATGGACGCAATGGGCGATCAATTAAACGCGAGGTCAGTGTTTCTTTTTCTGAAGGACGGCCTTCACGTTTGAAAAAGCCACCTGGGATTTTACCTGCGGCATATGTGCGCTCTTGGTAATCAACCGTCAACGGGAAGAAATCTTGACCCGCTTTTACTTCGGTTTTACCAACAACCGTGACCAATACTGCTGTATCGCCGTAAGTGACCATCACTGCACCATCCGCTTGACGGGCAATTTCACCTGTTTCTAAGATGAGCTCATGCGCACCGTATTGAATACTCTTTTTTACTTTATTAAACATTTGTCTTCCTTTTTCACATTAATGTTCATTATTTACAACCCTAATAATGAACAACGATAGATGGCATGACGCCACTTTGGTACAACAAAAAAGCCAAAAGCACCACGCGATTGCGTAATGCTTCTGGCTTTTTATTCAACTGCAAAAATCGTGTATCGCTTTTTGCAAAAACTTATTTACGAATACCTAAGCGTTCAATCAAAACTTGATAACGGCTTAGATCTTTGCCTTTTAA
>JBMSSY010000128.1:0-4036 GCA_049424605.1 Candidatus Methylopumilus sp. | reverse complement strand
GCTCTGCAAATCGCTCTGCAAATCGCTCTGCAAATCGCTCTGCAAATCGCTCTGCGAGTTAGCCTGCGCCGCAATCCAGAATTTTTGAGAAATCACTATTTAATGACTTCTTTAAGTTGCTCAAGAATAGCTGGATTATCTAGCGTTGAGATATCTGAGGTAATCTCTTCGCCCTTGGCCAAGCTGCGCAACAAGCGGCGCATGATTTTGCCTGAGCGTGTTTTGGGTAGATTATCGCCAAAACGAATTTCATCGGGTTTGGCTATCGGGCCTATCTCTTTGCCCACCCAGTCACGCAGTTCTGCCACAATTTTTTTGGCGGCTTCGCCTTCAGGCCGCGTGCCTTTGAGCACCACATAAGCCACGATAGATTCGCCTTTAATTTCGTGTGGTTTGCCGACAATCGCGGCTTCTGCAACCAAGGGATGAGCGACTAAAGCTGATTCGATTTCCATGGTGCCAAGACGATGGCCCGATACATTCAGCACATCATCAATACGCCCCATAATCCAGTAATAGCCATCGGCGTCACGGTGTGCTGAGTCGCCTGCAAGGTATAAGCCGTTTAATTCTTCGGGGAAGTAGGATTTTTTAAAGCGCTCTGGGTTGCCCCAAATAGTGCGTATCATTGAAGGCCAAGGTTTTTTAGCGACTAATAAGCCGCCGCCAGTGCCTTCAATATGGGTGCCGTCTTCGTGCACAATGTCCATCAAAATGCCAGGTAGCGGCATGGTGCATGAGCCGGGTTTGGCATCAATCGCACCGGGTAGCGGTGCAATCATATGAGCGCCAGTTTCGGTTTGCCACCAAGTGTCCACAATCGGGCAACGGGCATTGCCCACCACGGTGTGATACCACATCCAAGCTTCTGGGTTGATAGGTTCTCCCACTGAGCCGAGCAGGCGTAAGCTTGAAAGGTCATATTGTTTAGGTAAGTCGCCGCCTAATTTAATCAGTGACCGTATGGCAGTCGGCGCGGTGTAAAACACAGTCACTTTGTGTTTTTCTATCATTTGCCAGAAGCGGCCCGCATCAGGGTGAGTAGGAATGCCCTCAAATACCACTTGGGTTGCGCCTAGTGATAATGGCCCATAAGCAACATAGCTATGGCCTGTAATCCAGCCCACATCTGCGGTACACCAAAATACATCACTGTCTTTGTAATCGAATACCCATTTGATACTCATCAAAGCGCCAAGCAAATAACCGCCTGTAGAATGTTGTACGCCTTTAGGAGTGCCTGTTGAGCCTGAGGTGTAAAGGATAAATAGCGGATGTTCTGCGTTAACCCAAGTTGGTTCGCAAATATCTGAGGCTTGGTTTTCTAGGTCGTGCCACCAAAGGTCACGGCCTTCTACCCAAGCAATTTCGCTGTGGGTACGCTGACAGACGATGACTTTGCTTACGGCTTCACAGCCGCCTAGCGACAAAGCTTCGTCCACGGCTGTTTTGAGCACAACGGCTTTGCCGCCACGCATGCCGCCATCAGCGGTGATGACTAATTTAGCGCCAACATCGGTAATGCGTTCGTGCAGGCTTTTGGATGAAAAGCCACCAAACACTACTGAGTGAATCGCGCCTATGCGTGCACAGGCTTGCATGGCGATTACGGCTTCAATGCTCATAGGCAGGTAAATAATTACGCGGTCGCCTAAACCCACGCCTTGGTCTTTTAGGGCATTGGCAAAGCGGCAAACGCGCTGATGTAATTGTTTGTAGCTTAACTTTGTAACGGAGCCATCATCGGCTTCAAAAATCAGCGCGGTTTTATCGCCTTTGCTAGCGAGGTGGCGGTCTATACAGTTGTAAGAAGCGTTTAGTTGACCATCATAAAACCAGCGATAAAAGGGGGCTTGGCTTTCATCTAACACTTGGGTAAAAGGCTGATGCCAATCAAGTTCGGTGCGGGCTAAGTTTGCCCAAAATCCTGTGTAATCTTGCTCAGCTTGCTTGCATAAAGCTTGGTAGGCGGCTAATCCAGCAACAGTAGCGTTTTGTTTGAATGCTGGAATTGGTGCAAACACGCGGTTTTCAGATAGCACGGACTCGATTGATGACATTGCGTTTCCCCCGATAGAACTTAATTATTTTTATATAAAAAGGTTTAGAATTTAGTGCAGTTTTTATAACTTGGATAATAACATTTCCAAGCGCTATTTCTAGCCTCTCAAGCGCATTTTTAACAGATTTCCACCATGTGGATTTTAGGAATTATTACCGCAGATGACGAATGTTTCAGATTTTGAGTTAAGGCCAGAATACGCCTATATCCAACATGCCATTGCATGTAGTCCTTTTATTGCGCGTTTGTTAGCGGGTGACGCCGCCTTGCTACCTGACTGTATGCAAAAAATTAGCTCAGGCTTTAGTCGTGATGAGATGCAGGCCTTTTTAGATGCGCAGCCAATAGACGATGAAGCCAGCTTAAAGCGGGCTTTGCGTAAGCTAAGACAGCGGGTGATGTTGCGTACCATTGTGCGTGACCTTAATCGCTTGTCTGGCTTGAGCGAGGTGATGCAGGCTATGAGTGATTTAGCCGAAATCACCGTCAATGTTGCCTTGCGACATATCGAAACTTGGCTCCAAGCAAGCTATGGCGAACCAATAGGCGAGAGCGGAAAGCCGCAGTCTTTAATTGTGATTGGTATGGGCAAATTGGGCGGCTTTGAGCTGAACGTTTCTTCAGATATTGATTTGATTTTTGCGTTTGAAGAAGATGGCGAAACCAGTGGCGGGGCAGACGGCAAAGCGCATTTAAGCAATCATGAGTTTTTTACCCGAGTGGCTAAAAAGCTGATTGCCGCCATTGATGAAATTACTGAAGATGGTTTTGTGTTTCGCGTTGATATGCGTTTGCGTCCTTATGGTTCAGAAGGGCCGCTGGCTTGTAGTTTAGCCATGCTTGAAGAGTATTATCAAAACCAAGGGCGTGAGTGGGAGCGCTACGCTTGGATTAAAGGCCGCGTGATTGCTGGCCCCGCACAAGAGCTGGCTGATTTGTTGCGACCTTTTGTATTCCGCAAGTATTTAGATTACGGCGCATTTGCCTCTATGCGCGATTTAAAAGTGCAAATTCAGCGCGATGTGAATAAACGCGATATGCATGACAATATCAAGCTGGGACGCGGCGGTATTCGTGAAATTGAGTTTATTGCTCAAGTGTTTCAGTTGATTCGTGGCGGGCAGGATGTCAGCTTGCAAATTCGTCCAACATTACAGGTCTTGGCTTTGTTACGCGACAAGCATCTTTTGCTTGATCACACGGTCACTGCCTTGAGTGAGGCTTATGTGTTTTTGCGTGATTTGGAGCATAGACTGCAATATGCAGAAGATCAGCAAACGCAAACTTTGCCCAGCCATGATGAGGGCAGGGCGCGGCTGGCCTTGGCGATGGGCTTTGAGCATTGGGAGGCATTGCACGCTAAGATAGAAGCGCATCGCCACTTGGTCGACCAGCATTTTAGTGAGGTGTTTAGCGATCCCCAAGGCGAGCAATCACAAGATATCAGCATCACCGAAGTTTGGCAGGCCACCATCGCCGAAGCCGAGGCGATAGAGCGCATTAGGCTATTAGGTTATTTGGATGCTAGCCAAACGCTGATGCGTTTGCGAAGCTTGGCGCATGGCGCAAAATATAAACAATTGCCTGAGTTAAGCCGCCAGCGTTTTGACCAGTTGATGCCTATGGTGATTAAACTGGCTGCGCAAGAATCAGACCCCGATACCAGTTTGTTAAGAGTTTCCGATTTATTAGAAAGCATCTGTCGGCGTGCAAGCTATTTGGCCTTGCTGGCAGAGTATCCAGCCGCTTTAAATTTGGTGATTCGGCTTACTTCAGCCAGCCCTTGGTTAGCGCAATATTTATCACAGCATCCAGTCTTGTTAGACGAGCTATTAGATACTCAGCATTTATACGCGGTGCCAGATTTTGCTGTAATGCGTGAAGAGTTAAAGCGCCGCTTAGCAGAAGTGGAGGGCGATGTTGAGCGGCAGATGGATGTGATGCGTCATTTTAAAAATGCGGCCATTTTCCGTT
>JBMSSY010000127.1:0-4074 GCA_049424605.1 Candidatus Methylopumilus sp. | reverse complement strand
CGCATCACAATGACTTTCATAAGAATTAGCGATAATATACCACGACTTACAGTCCCATAAGTAGCAACAAAAGGGGCGCGCTTCTAAACCAAGGCAATGCGAACAACCATGAATAAACGTGAACCTGATGAATTAAAAAATGTTGGCCTGAAAGCAACTTTACCCAGACTCAAAGTATTAAGTCTGTTTGAAAACAGCCGAGAGCGCCACATGTCGGCAGAAGATGTTTACAAAATCTTGCTTAGCACAGGCGATGATGTTGGCTTGGCAACGGTTTATCGTGTACTCACCCAATTTGAACAAGCAGGCTTATTGGTTCGTCACCACTTTGAAGGCGGCAAAGCCGTATTTGAACTCAACCAAGGCGACCATCACGACCATATCGTCTGTATGCAGTGTGGCAGGGTTGAAGAATTCTGCGACGAAAATATCGAAGTATTGCAACACAAAGCAGCAGAAGAGCGCGGCTTTAAAATTAACGCCCACTCACTCTATATTTACGCGGACTGCACCAAAAACCCTTGTCCCCACAACAAATAGCGTGTTGAGAATATAAAAGGGGCTTGCGCCCCTTGTTTAATTTTTACCAGTTTTAAGTCCAATCACCGCCGCCACCGCCGTCATCCCAAGAGCCTGAGTCGGTCATGCCAAAGTCATTGCCGCCCATGTCATTGCTATCTGTCCATGAATCGCCAGCATTGGCGTTACCCACAACACCGCTTGTTTTATCGCCATCGGTAAAGTGGTGCATCAACTCTTCACCTGCCACCATACCAGCACCTAGCGCGGCGCCAGTAGCTAAGCCACCTAAAATGCCTGAGCCCATACCGCCGCCCATGCCGCCAACAGGGCCACCCATCGGCATGCCTGTGCCATAAGGTTGTTGTCCGTAATTGCCGCCATTATTTGCTGGGTAAACTACAGGGTTGCTACGGCGCCCCATGGCACGACCAACAAAGAAGATAAAGACGATTAAACCTACAATCAGCAAGAGTGAGCCCATGCCAAAGCCAGTTTGGGTTTCTTGTGGACGAGTTGGGCTGGCAGCCTGACCTGCTATCACGGCTTTAAGGGCTTGTACGGCTTGTGGCTTTTCAAAAGGCAAGCCCGGTTTTAGGCCTTCTGCTGTCGTGAGTTCTGCTGAAGCGGCGGCCATTTTTCCTTGTTTAGCCAATAGTTCAGCTTCGACATAATGGGCTTTTGCGCTATCAGGATGGTCGCGTAACACTTGTTCCATCATGGCTTGCGCTTTGCTGATGTTGCCAGCTTCCGCAGCTTGATAGACATCATGAATCGAGATTTCATCTGCCGCATAAGTCGGCATTGCCACATTAAAAGCGAGCGCCAAAGCACAAGCACCTAGTAAGGACTTTATTCGCATGGTGTTTCCTCTTTTAAAAAATTGGTGGTTAATCAGTTGGGTTCAATCAACACTGCTTTGAAGATTGGGATTGCGTTTGGATTATTCAAGTTCAAAAGGCAATTAAATTTAACCAGCCAGCATTTCTCTGGCGTGTTGACGGGTAGTTTCTGTGATTTCCACGCCGCCCAGCATACGCGCCACTTCTTCAATACGCGCTTGATGATCTAAAGGTTCAATTGAGCTCAGTGTCATATTGTCGCGTTGGATTTTTCTGACATTGAGGTGTTGTGCGCCTTGCGAGGCAACTTGTGGCAGATGAGTAATGACTAGCACTTGGCGACCCTGGCCTAATTGCTTTAATAATGAACCAACCACTTCAGCCACACCGCCGCCTATGCCAACATCCACTTCATCAAAAATCATGGTTGGCACGCTGCCTTGCTGAGCAGTGACTACTCGTATCGCCAAACTAACCCGCGAAAGCTCGCCGCCAGACGCGACTTTATTCAGCGGCCTTGCTTCTACGCCAACATGCCCCGCCACTAAGAATTCCACTTGCTCCAAGCCCGTGCTTGCTGGGGTTTGTGCGGTGAGCGCAACTTCAAATCGCCCGCCCGCTAACGATAAACGCTGCATTTCTGCTGTGATTTTTTGGCTCAACACGGGGGCTTGTTGTTGACGGCCTTGGCTGAGTTGTTGCGCTAGACCATGATACGTGGCCTTTGCCTGCGCTTCTTGTTTAGCCAGTTCGCCATCAGCATTTACGCTCTCAAGCTCGGCCATACGGCCTTGCCATTGGGTTAATAAATCAGGCAATTCTTCTGGACGCACTCGATATTTACGTGAAATCGCATGGACAGTCTGTATGCGTAACTCGACCTCGGCTAACCGCTCTGGGTCTAGTTCAGCACGTTGTAGATAGCGATTTAAAAATCGATCGGTTTCATGCAATTGAATGATGGCGGAGTCTAAACTCGCCAACGCTTCGTCTAAGCTGGCATCATAATCACGCAAACCTTGTAATTTGGATTGCGCCAAGCCCAACTGCCGCAAGGCTGAGATTTCACCTTCGGATAATAATTCACGGCTTTGTTCACATCCAGCCAGCAAGCTGGCGCCATGGGAGAGGCGGCTATGCTCTTGTTGCAAGCTTTCCCATTCATCTAGCGCAAAAGCCAATTGCGACAGTTCACGCACTTTGTCGCGTAGCTCGGCTAATTCATCCGCATATTTGCTGGCGTTTTGCTCCATTTCTACACGGCGATGGTAAAGCGTTTGCCATTGTTGGTAAGCCGTTGCAGTTTGGCTAGCCAGCGCAGTTAGCCCACAATAGTCATCAAAAATCTGACGTTGGGTTGCCAGCTTGAGTAAAGAGTGGTGGGCGTTTTGGCTGTAAATATCCACCAAAAACTCGCCTGCTTCTTTGAGTTGCTGGATGGTTGCCGCTTGTCCATTGAGAAAAGCACGCGAACGTCCATCGCTATCAATCACACGGCGACACAGTAATTGCTCGTCGTCGTTGGGGATTTCATTGTCCTGCATCCAAGCTTTTAAAGCCTCTAGCTTGGCAATATCAAAGCTTGCACTGATATCGGCTTTGTCACAGCCTACCCGAGTAATACCGCCCTCACCTCTAGCGCCCATAGCCAGAGAAAGTGCGTCAATTAAGATGGATTTGCCAGCGCCAGTTTCTCCAGTGAGCACGGTAAAGCCCGCTGAAAACTCAATGGTGAGTGCGTCGACAATCACAAAATCTCGAATAGAAAGCGTTTGCAACATGCTCGATTAACCCCAGTTCAGTTTTTGTCTAAGCATGTCGTAATGGCTGTGTCCTAATGGATGCAGCAATGAAACGGTTTTTTCATCTCGCTGAACCAGTAATTGATCACCTGCGTACAAGGCTAATTGCATCTGTCCATCCAAATGCACGCCAGCATCTTCACAATGCACCAAAGTGATTTCAACGACACTATTGCTATGAATAGCAATCGGACGATTACTCAGGGTATGCGGACAAATAGGCACTAAGGTAATGGCATCAAGTGTTGGATGCAAAATAGGCCCGCCAGCCGAAAGCGCATAAGCGGTGGTACCTGTGGGAGTGGCTAAAATCAAACCATCAGAGCGTTGTCTATGCACAAACTGCCCATCAATATGCACTTCTAACTCAATTAAGCGTGACATGCCTGCTTTATTAATCACCACATCATTCATGGCGTAGCCGTAGCTAATTGCTTTGCCATGGCGCAACACCGTGGCATTAAGCAAAATACGTTGCTCTATGCTGAAATCGCCAGCAAGAATTTTGCGCATCTCTTCTAGCATATTGGCAGAGCTGATATCAGTCAGAAAACCTACGCGACCTTGATTAACGCCAATCAAGGGGATTTGGCTATCGGCAAGGGTGCGCGCAACGCCCAGCATAGTGCCGTCGCCACCCAGTACCACCGCCAAATCTACTTGACCGCCAATCTCGTCCATACCCAAAGTGGCAAAACCTGAGATATTGCAATGATCGGCAGTTGAGGCCTCAATCCACACGGTCAGTTGTTCAGAGGCGAGAAACCCCGCCATAGCAAGAATGCTATCGCGCATTTCTGACGCATTGTATTTGCCAATAATGGCGACATTTTGGAAGGCTTTTTTCATCACTTGCATTTAATCATATTCAAGCCAGACATAGAAGTGTTGCGTAAAAGCTTTTGAATTAA
>JBMSSY010000126.1:0-4122 GCA_049424605.1 Candidatus Methylopumilus sp. | reverse complement strand
AAGCTTGCAGTTGGCTATTCTGTGTTAGCCGCTGAGGTGAATGAACATGGCGCCATTTGTGATGACATTATGATTATTCGCGATAGTGCGACTGATTTCCGTGTTTCGCATGGTAGCGGTGCTACACCGCAACAGCTTAAAAAACTATCCGCTGGTAAAAACGTCAAGATTGCTGCCGATTTAGACGTACATATTCTTTCTTTGCAAGGCCCTAAAGCGCTGGATATTTTGGCGCCGCATGTGGGCTTTGATTTAGCGGCACTTCCTTACTTTAAAAATCAAAGCGCTACTTTGTTTGGCAAAAGCGTGATGTTGGCGCGTGGCGGCTATTCTGGCGAACGCGGTTATGAGGTGTATTGCGCGGCTAAAGATGCGGTTGAGCTTTGGGACAAGATTTTAGAAGTTGGCGCGCCTTTCGGTGCGATTCCTGCTTCTTGGAACTCTTTGGATTTAACCCGTGTGGAAGCCGCTTTGCTGTTTTTCCCATTTGAAATGCCTGAGGGCGACACTACGCCTTGGGAGGTCAATATGGCTTGGGGCGTGGACTTGGATAAAAAGGGCGATTACGTCGGTAAGCAAGCTGTGCTTGCTTCGCGTGGTAAAGAGCGATTTAAACAAGCTGGCTTAATCTGCCAAACAACGGTAGCGGTTGAGCCAGGCGCAAAGATTGTTAAAGATGGTCAAGAAATTGGTGTGGTGACCAGTGCCAGCTATAGCCGTTATTTGATGCAGTCGCTGGCGATGGTGCATTTAAAGCCTGAATTTACGGCGATTGGTACGGGTGTTGAGGTGTTAGGTGCTAGCGTGAAATGCAAAGCTTATGTAGCGCCAACACCTTTTTATGACCCATTGCGTCAACGCACACATCCCAAAGCTTAGGGATGAATGAGCAGTTTTCTAAAGGTGAGTATTTAAAGGGCTATTTGTAATATGGAACGTGGATATTGGATTAGAAGTAAGCCAGTGTATGCCGCGCTGGTTTGGCAACAACAAGCCAATGCGCATTTGGTACTGGTGGAGGGTTCTGCTGGGGGCTTGGCTGCGATGAAGTTATTTCAGCAAATGTTGCCTTTGCAACCCATTACGGTGATTTACGAAACAGGCGCGAGTAAGCCTGATTACACTGCGGCACTGAAAAAAGTGGTGCCTGATAATTTGCAGGTGTTGACTACGCATGATGAGGCTATGCAAGCATTGCAAGCGCATTTGCCGAATGCCTTGATGGGCTTGCGTATTTATGTGGCGGGTTCTGAAAAATTTATGTGGGATATCGCGCAAATCGTGCTGCAGTATGGGGTGGATGATGCCGATATCGCAAAAGAGTTAACAGGTACTTTGGCGCGTTCTGTTTATTGTGTGCACTGTAAGGCGATTACTCATGATGCACATACTAATATTCAAGCGTGTGTTGGTTGTGGCAGAAAACTGTTTGTGCGCGATCATTTTTCACGCCGTTTAGGCGCCTATATGGGCTTGATGGTCGATGCGGAAGACCCTGGTCAAGTTCCTGAAATTGAGGAGATTTATCCATGAGTCATATGAATGTCAAAGTAGCCGCGATTGAGCAGGTCACCGATTTAATTAAACATTTTACTTTAGTGCGTGCAGATGGTTTGCCTTTCCCTGTGTTTTCAGGCGGCAGTCATGTGGTGGTGTCTATGAATATTGATGGGCGTGTACACCGCAATGCTTATTCATTGATGGGGCAACCTGAAGATACCAGTGCTTATCATATTTCAGTCCGCCGCCAAGAAAAGTCTCGTGGCGGTTCTGTGTATATGCATGATGCGGTCAAGGTGGGTGATGCACTACAAATCACTTTTCCAGTGAATTTGTTTGCGCTTGAAAAACGTGCGCGCAAGCATTTACTGATTGCTGGCGGTATTGGTATTACGCCGTTTATGTCGCAAGTTGAAGATTTAGAGCGCAATCAATCCAATTATGAATTGCACTATGCTTATCGTGCGCCTCAACACGGCGCTTTTAGCAATACGCTTAAAGCTAAAATCGGCAATAAGCTCACGACTTATGTCGAAAGCGAAGGCGGGGCGCTGAATTTACGCAATCTGCTCAGCCAGCAACCATTAGGCACTCATGTTTACGTGTGTGGCCCTAATCCTATGGTGGTGGCGATGATAGAAACAGCACGCTCTTTGGGCTGGCCAGAAAATCATATTCATAGCGAGCAGTTTACTGCGCCTCCAACAGGTGAATCTTTCAAGATTAAGCTCACTAAATCAGCATTGGAAATCGTCGTTCCGCCAGAGCTAAGTATGTTAGAAGCGATGGAAGCTGCGGGTGTTGATGCGCCTTACCTATGTCGAGGCGGCGCTTGTGGTCGCTGTGAGTTAGAAGTGGTCTGTACCGACGGTAATTTATTGCACCATGACCATTTTTTGTCTGACGCTGAAAAAGCATCAGGTAAAAAAATCCTGCCTTGCGTTTCACGCGCTAAGTGCGATTTGTTAGAAGTGGTTCTTTAATTAATTTAATGAGTATTTAAAAGGCACTGCCATGAGTTTAGCGTTTAAAAAAGAAACCTTTCGTGATGATTACACCTACAAAAATTCAGTAGAGGCAATCAAGCGATTCCCATTCCCATTTCCTGAAGATACTTATATGTATTCAGTGAATATGGAGCCTCATACCAAAGGCCCTAAGGGTGCGGTTACCGAGCATACCTTTGATATTGACGAGCATTACGTTTCTGAGTGTTTAGATAAAGCGAAAACGCTGGATTTAGACCCAAGTCGTTATGCAATCTTGCCGCATATGATGGATGCGCAGTGGGACTTTTTAGAGTTGACCATGGAGTCACTCTCTGCCGAGTATCCACATTTGTTTACGCTTGAAAAACAAGGCAAACATTGGACTTGGGAAAATAAACCTCTGCATATCAAACAATCGTTTATTTTTGGCGACCCCTCTACTTTAGAGATGGATCCATTTGAGTTTATGAGCCGCCAAGTACAAGGCGATTTCGTCTTACTGGATCAGCGTAACGGTACGCTATATGCCGATGGTGGCTTTATTACCAGTCAGGCCGATTGGTCACTTAATTTTGATGTGGGCATGGCTTGGCATGAGTGGCATGGCCCTGTGCCTCAAGTCACCAAACTAGGGGTGATGGATAGAGCACTTAAATATCTAATGAGTATGCAGTTGGGTGCGCCAGTACGTCGCCTCAATTGGACCATGACCATTAACCCACGCCTAGATACTTCGCCAGAAAATTACCCATTATGGGGAGGCGATAGAAACACCGTGACGCTAGAAAACGTAGGTGAAAAAGTCCATTTGCGCGTTGAGCTGCAAACCTTATTCCGCTTGCCTCGTAGCAATGGGCTTTTATTCAGTATTCGCTGTTATTTGATTAGCATGGAAGATCTATCCACTTTCCCACGTTGGGCAAAACGCTTCCATCGTGTATTCAGAGATTTGCATCCAGATTTAGCTGAATACAAAGGACTCGTTAAATTTAGAGATGCCACGGTGAAATGGCTTTCTAAGTTTGATGATGGCGCCGATATTGGCGTAGGGACACACCCTGAGTAAAAAAGGTGTGTCTTTTATGCAACAAAAGTTGAATAAAATGAAATTTTTTAGGCTAAGTAAGTTGAATAAATGTAAATTTTTTTAATGTTAAGGTATATTGAATTCACGACTTTTGTAACAAATTAATATTTTATTAACTTTATTTTTAGGGGTTGGAACATGACTAAAACAACAAGTAGTTTGTTGCTTGCTGGTGTATTAAGCGCAACATTAATGACATCTGTAAACGTACGTGCTGAAGAAGCGGCTGCTGCTGCGCCTGCATCACCACATACATTCACAGCTAACGTAGGTATTTTTAACGACTACCTATTCCGTGGTGTTTCATACGGTAAAGAGCGTGGCGCAATTCAAGGCGGTATTGATTACTCACATTCTAGCGGTTTGTATTTAGGTGTTTGGTCATCAAGTATTGAAAAAGAGTCTTTAGCTGGCAATACAACAGAGATTGATTTATATGGTGGTTACGTTTATCCAATTAATGCTGATTTAAGCTTAAATGTTGGTTTCTTGCAGTTCTACTATCCAAATCACAAAACATGCGCAGACTGCTCATCACAAAATACA
>JBMSSY010000125.1:0-4143 GCA_049424605.1 Candidatus Methylopumilus sp. | reverse complement strand
AAATCTGACCCGCTAACCTCGTATGTGGCAGCGGACAACGCCAAGGAATTGGCTAAAAAACATGGGTTACAAATTGTGGCCTGTCTGACCCAGCACGGGCCGCAAGGTAAAGATGGCATTGCCGCCCAAACAGGGCTGGATGGCAACCAAGTGGCACGGCGTTTAAAAGAACTGGAAACTCTGGGCTTGATTGGCTTGACAGGCAAAACAGTCAAATCTAAATCAAACCGCCAAGAACGGGAATGGCGCGTAACGGGGGATTTATGACAGAAGAAGATGAGGCATTTGAGGAACTCAGTCGCAGACAAGACGATTGGGGTTTGCAGGGGTCACGCAAGCACCAGATCATGCGCTTTGCCGCAAACTCTGAACGCAATGCTGTGATTGAAGAAGTGGCCCAAGAACTGGACAAGTTTGCTGGGCCGTTTGGCAGGGACACGGTTCAATCGTTTGCGGCTTATGTAAGAGGAATGAAAAAATGAAAGCACGACAAGTTTTTATCGCCCTCATGACGGGCAAAGGTTATTCAGCACAAGAACTACATTGGGACGGCGAAAGATTTACCCATCAAAACATGGTAATGCGCTGGAACTACTTTTTAATGGGCTGGGAAATGCGGGGTGTCTGTGATTGAAATATTTTTGCTTTTAAGTTTGGGCGGCGCAATTACAATTGTTGCCGGGTGGCTATTCGTTCAAATTCTGCTATGGGCCGAGGAATAGCGCTCGCTCGTCAATACGGCGGTTTTGCAAGCCTTTTAAGATTTTGCCCCCTGCCATACAGTATTTTAAGAATTCCTCACCAGCGCCCGCTTTATCGCCTCGTAGCACTTTCTGGCGTAGCGTAGAACGCTGGAGTGTCCCCAGACCGACATTAAAAGCAAAGCTAATAAGCCCGTCATACATACCTTGTGTAAGATCGACAGGACAGAAAAGACGCACCCCGCGCTCGAAACGTTGCAGATCAACTCTAAGAATTCCATTTACTTCTTCCGCTGAAAACGTGCGGTTATCCTCTGGACGTAACGCATAACTGTCTCTTTGATCGACTGGCATTTTGCCTTGATCTGGGTATAAAACATGACCTACTCCTATTGTCCAAAGTTTTGCTGGGCAGCGGTAAGGCTTAAACCTCACGCCTTCATGATGCTTGATCATCTCAATAGCTTTAGGGCTTATGTTCATGCTATATTTATTTGGGGTGTTAAGCCAGCATTTGAGGATGTCGATGCGTAGAGTTTTCTGGCTTTCTTTTACGCCATGTCAAAGACCAAATCAAGCCCCTATTTAGATTTGAACGCTTGACCGCCAAACCAAAAACTAACAATACATGACCAAATAATTTGTGTATCGTCATCCCACAATTGGTTAAGGGCAACATCAAAAGCTACCCCGGTATGCCATGCGTAATAAAACCCAAACACCTCAACAAACATAAACATCACAAACATTCCGTATGTAATGACTGAACGGGTCGCAGCCCTCATGTTGATCACCCATACAGATGCACCCTGCCCCAAGGCTATATCGTGCGCGTACAGGGCTTGACGCTCTTGCATTTGGGCTTGGGCCATTTGCACATCAGCGGTTATCTGAATTTGCTCTGTCTGGATATGTTCAATGCGCTCTTGCGCCTCTAACCCGGCTTTTTTAAGGGTTAGTTCCCTTTCTGTTTGCATGGCGGCTAAGGCCAATTCATGCTTTTTGTCGGATTTGTCTTGAATGAAATCAAGGATTTTGGGAAGACCGCCCATCAGAAAACTGATAAGGGAAGAAAACAGAGTAAGCATTTTTTAACCTTTTAAGTCAAAACTAAGATTTGCATGACGGGGGTATTGCACAACACGCTCACCCTCGGGACATTTGTATTTAATCGTTGCCAGCAGGGTAGCTTTCCCGTCAGCAATTTTATCTTTTTGCACCATTGTCAGTTGGTAGGTAAACGTATCAATTTGTGGCCCTGCTGGGCCGCTAAACTTGCTGGCGGTGGTGGTCGCCTCATGCACCATACCCGCCGCATCACGAATGCTTGGGGTGAAACTTTCCACAGAACAATCATCCCGCTTTTTTATTCGTGCAACTGTGACATTGATTGGTTGTCCAGTTTCTGCCACAATTTTAAAATGCTCTGGTGACCATTCAAGAATAGCCCTATCAAACCAACCAAATTTATCGGCAAGTGTGTAACTGCCCCCTAATGCGGCAACGCTTGCGGCAACTGCTCCAATGGCTTTGGTAAGGTCAATCATTTTTTTCCTTTTTCTGGGCTTCTTCGATCTGCTTACGCAGTTTTTCCACTTTTTCCATCTGGGCTTTGGCCTCGCGCTTGGTCACCATAGTATCCACGTACATCATGCCAATCAGCGGCAACAACATCGCAAAAACAATGACAAAAAGTATTAGGACAAAAACATACCCAGACGGCCCTTGTGGTGCAGACTGATCATCCACATCAGAATAATCAGGTAAGCGGCTACGAAAAGAACCAGCCCCGTTTCCAGCGCCCTGTCCAGTATTTTGTTTTTTAACTTTTGTCGCCGCCATTCAGCCACCCGTTTTTTGTGCAGTTCCCTTGCGTTGTCCTCGGCTTTTTGATCAAGTAGCCGCTGATACTCATCCACGAATTCACGCCAAAGATCGGGCTGTCCCATCTCCCAGCGCACCATTCTTTCAAGATCAGCATAAAACTGCTTGGTTTGCCGCAGATACATCACATTGTCAATTGCTTGACTGGCTAAATCGTCTTTGATTCCTTTGCGCTTGTTTTCTTCCCGCTGAACTTCTGTTTTTTCATGGCCTGCCTCAAGTTCTGCCTGACCCTTGAAAAACCCCGACAATGCTCCGCCAACCTCGCTTGTAATTTTGGATAAATCAGACCCGGTTTTTTTCAAGTCCTGATAGACAGCCACACAGCCTTTTATGCCCTCATACGCCCCTTTGCATAAGGCAAACGCTGTGATTGGGTCAATTTCATATCCCCAAAATCTTCTTGACGAATTCGCCAGCTACACCCGGCCCAAACAGCACAGCAACAATTAGCACATACAAAAGCATTTCTATTTTTGTCATGCGTTTATCGCCGTCCCGCAATGATCGGTCAATGGCGTTATATCTTTCCAAACATACCGCTTCATGCACCGCCAAACGGGTCTCTGTGCTGTCAATCATTACGATGTAACAGATTCAGTTTGATCCGCCACTTGTGCTTGATATGCCGCTATAACTTCAGCAGTCCAAGCCACATTGCAGATTGCCGCAACATTGGCAGGGATGCCAGTCAAGTCTTGACCCGGCGTGAGGCTTGAACGGTGGTAGGCTTTGCTCAGTTCGTTGCCGTCTTCCATGATGCGAGTGGCTTCACGGTATAGAACTGTGCCGTTCTCGGTTACTGTGATTTGGTCAATGATGGTGGTTTTGGTGAGTGACATGATTTTCCTTTAAGTGTCCGACTAACAAATCCATGCTAGTTAATTAAGTTGCTGTTAAATATGAAATCGTTGCGTTAATAGTATGGCCTGAACCCAATTGTGACCCCGCCATTGAAGCAACGCCAGTTGTCGATTGTGTTTGCAAAAATAAGGTTGAACCGGCATCTGGTATTCGCATTAAAACATTGCCAGCCGCCAAAGTACCCGAAGTGGCTTGAACTTGAACAACGCCAATGTAATTGTTCTGAGAATAACTTCCAGTAGCAAATGGCAACCCGCTAATAGATATGTTTCCAGATGCCGTAACAGTACCGGCATCAATGAATAAATTTAGCTGAACAAAACGACCTATTTTTGTATAAGTGCCTGTTCTTGCTGTGTATACAACCGCAGAAAAACCAGTTGCGTATGCTGGTGTCCAAGTCCCCTCCTCATAATCATCCAGCGTGTTTGCGTCAGATGATGCTGATTGAGTTGCAGGGAATTTGATCTGACCACCATTAGCTGAAATCAAACCACTAAACGTACCAGTAGTTCCTGACAAACCCCCTTCATTAGTTAACGCTGGTGTTGTAATACCTGTTGTGCCGTTAAGAGTAATTGTCATACGATAGTCCAAACTGAGCCTGAAGGCACTGTGACGGTTACACCGCTGTTAATCGTGATAGGGCCTGCTGACACTGCATTGTTCCCTGATGTAATTGAATAATTAGAAC
>JBMSSY010000124.1:0-4151 GCA_049424605.1 Candidatus Methylopumilus sp. | reverse complement strand
CAACATCTAGTAAGGTTTTCAGTTTGCGTTGCACCACGGGAACCACGCTAAAAAAATCATGGGCTTGTTCAACCGTCATCTCTAAAACTTCACGGATATTTTTGCCTTTGTAATTAATTTCTAAGGTTTCGCGGTTATAGCGTTGGCCTTTACATACATCGCAAGGCACATAAACGTCAGGCAAAAAGTGCATCTCTACGCGCAACACCCCATCGCCTTGGCAAGCTTCACAGCGCCCACCTTTGACGTTAAACGAGTAACGACCAGGGCCATAACCACGCGCGCGACTTTCTGGCACGCCAGCAAATAAATCACGAATAGGGGTAAATAAGCCTGTATAAGTTGCTGGGTTTGAGCGCGGGGTGCGGCCAATTGGACTTTGATCAACATCGACCACTTTATCAAAAAACTCTAAGCCTTCTACCCCGTCAAAAGGCGCTGGCTCGGTAGAGCTGCCGTATAAATGCTGAGCCACAACACGGTAAAGGGTGTCATTAATCAATGTAGATTTGCCTGAGCCAGAAACGCCAGTGACGCAAGTGAGTAAGCCCACAGGCAGTTTGAGCGAGACATCTTTTAGGTTGTTACCTGTTGCGTGAGAAAGTGACAACCACCGTGCTGGGTCAGGTGTATGACGTTTGTGGTTATAAGTGATTTGCTTTTTACCGCTGAGGTATTGGCCTGTCACAGAGTTAGGATTGGCTTGAATTTCAGCGGGGGTGCCTTCTGCAACAATTTGACCGCCATGTTCACCAGCGCCAGGGCCAATATCCACCACATAGTCAGCCGCCATAATGGCATCTTGGTCATGCTCTACTACAATCACACTGTTGCCGATGTCGCGCAAACGCATCAGAGTTTCTAGCAATCTGTCGTTATCGCGCTGATGTAAACCAATCGATGGTTCGTCCAGCACATACATCACGCCTGTTAAACCAGAGCCTATTTGAGAAGCTAGGCGAATACGTTGTGCTTCACCGCCTGATAGCGTTTCAGCAGAGCGCGAAAGCGATAAATATTCCAAGCCTACGTTGGTTAAAAACCTCAATCGACTGCTAATTTCTTTGACGATTTTATCGGCAATGGCCAGCTTCTGACCTTGCAGCTTAATGTTTTCAAAGAATGTTAGTGCTTGCTTTAGCGGCACTTCGCAGACTTCATGAATGTTCTTGTCACCCACTTTTACATGGCGTGCTTCTGTACGCAACCTTGTGCCAGCACAGCTTGGGCAGGTTTGCGAATTCAGATATTTGGCTAACTCCTCGCGTACCGTTGCAGAGTCAGTTTCGTGATAACGGCGTTGCAGATTGTTTAAAATCCCTTCAAAGCTATGCCGCTTTTCAAAGAATGAGCCACGTTCGTTCAGGTACTTAAATGCAATTTCTTCTTTGCCGCTACCGTGTAGCAAAATTTGTTGAATATTGGCAGGTAATGTTTCAAATGCGGTTTCCAGCTCAAAGCCATAATGGACCGCAAGGCTAGATAACAGTTGGAAATAAAACTGGTTACGTTTATCCCAACCCTTAATCGCACCAGCGGCGAGTGATAAATGCGGAAACGCCACCACGCGTTTGGGGTCAAAAAAGCTCATTTGACCTAAGCCATCACATTTTGGACAAGCACCCATGGGGTTATTAAATGAGAATAAACGTGGCTCAAGTTCGGCCAAAGAGTAGTCACAAGAAGGGCATGAGAATTTAGCTGAGAATAAATGCTCTTTGCCGTTATCCATTTCCATGGCAACGGCTTTGCCTTCAGCCAAGCGAAGCGCTGTTTCGAATGATTCGGCAATTCGTTGCTTCATATCGGCACGGACTTTGAGTCTATCTATCACGACATCAATCGAGTGTTTAGTGGTTTTGGTTAACGCTGGTGGCGCATCAAGCTCATAAATTTCGCCATCCACGCGGACGCGCACAAAACCTTGGGCTTTTAACTCATCAAATAAATCAAGTTGTTCACCTTTGCGCTCACGCACTACTGGCGCCAGAATCATCAGCTTGGTTTCTTCGGGCAGCGCTAATACAGTATCGACCATTTGCGAGACGGTTTGTGCCTCAAGCTTAATGTGATGTTCTGGACATTCAGGGTCACCAGCGCGGGCATATAGCAAACGTAAGTAATCGTGAATTTCGGTGACCGTGCCTACCGTTGAGCGTGGGTTATGAGAAGTGGATTTTTGTTCAATAGAAATCGCTGGGGATAAGCCCTCGATTAAATCCACATCGGGTTTATCCATACGCGCTAAAAATTGGCGTGCATAGGCAGACAGCGATTCTACATAGCGGCGCTGACCTTCTGCATAAAGGGTATCAAATGCGAGTGAAGATTTTCCTGAACCAGAAAGTCCAGTAATCACAATCATTTTATTGCGTGGCAAATCCAGTGAAACATTTTTAAGATTGTGCGTACGAGCGCCGCGAATGCGTATGTAATCCATCAATTTATCTATAACCTAAAAATAATTCATTAAAACAGGAAGTTGTTTAAGCATTGAGTGAAGAAAATATTCCATCTCAAAACAAGTCTTTTGCAAGTGCCATCAAATAAAGCGGGCAACCTGTTAATATACGCAAGTTAAAAGATAAAGTTAAATAATTTCATGCCATCCACCCCATCAGCAGATAAGATGAACGCTACAGAATTGCGTGCCAGTGTTAGTCTGGCATCTATTTATGGCTTACGTATGCTCGGTATGTTCCTGATTTTGCCGATTTTTGCGATTTACGCCTCAACCCTGCCTAGCGGCAACAGCCACTTGATGATAGGCCTTGCACTTGGTGCTTATGGCCTCACGCAAGCCATTTTCCAACTACCTTTCGGCATTGCATCAGATCGCTTTGGTCGCAAGCGCGTGATTTATGTTGGACTCGTTTTATTTGTGATTGGTAGTTTGGTGGCTGGTTTTGCGCACGACTTACCAATGATTATTCTTGGCCGCAGTATTCAAGGTGCTGGCGCAGTCTCTGCCGCGGTCACCGCTTTGGTAGCCGACCTCACAAGAGAAGAGCATCGCACCAAAGCCATGGCGATGATAGGCGGCACCATAGGCGTCACCTTTGCTATGTCGCTCATCTTAGGCCCTGTACTTAACCGCTGGATAGGCGTATCAGGCATCTTTTTAATGACAGGATTACTAGCCGCCGCTGCGATTTTGGTGGTGAAGTTTGTAGTGCCAGATCCTGTAGTCAGCACTTTTCACTCAGACGCACAAGCCAAAACAGGCAAGCTCAAAGAAGTGCTAAAAGATACCCAGCTACTCCGCCTTAACTACGGTATTTTTGCCTTGCACGCCGCGCAGATGGCGATGTTTGTTGTGGTGCCGTTTGCCATCAAAAAAACCAGCGGCATGGATGCAAATGACCATTGGCTGATTTATTTGCCTGTATTAGTGACCTCGTTTGTATTGATGGTGCCTGCCATTATTTATGCTGAGAAAAAAGCCAAACTCAAACAAGTCTTTGTTGCCGCTATCGCCATGATGCTGGCCGCACAATTAGCCTTTGCTTTTTCAATTGACCATTTTTGGGGCATTGTATTGTCCTTAGGCGCTTATTTTGTGGCCTTCAATGTGCTCGAAGCTTCATTGCCCTCTATCATCACCAAAATTGCCCCTGCCGCCTCCAAAGGAACCGCTATTGGCGTTTACAATACGACACAATCGCTAGGTGTGTTTGTAGGCGGCACGATAGGCGGCTATTTGTCGCGTCACGGCGACTACGCCTCAGTATTTGTTTTTTGTAGTGTTTTAATGGCATTATGGCTGTTATTCGGCTTGAGTATGCAAGCGCCGCCAGCAGTCAAAAGTAGAATGTTTCACATCAAAGAAATGAGCGAAGCTAAAGCCAAATTGTTGGCGAAAAAGCTTGCTGCATTGGCAGGTGTGCGTGAAACAGTGGTATTGGCCGATGAAGGCATGGTCATTTTAAAAGTGGATTTGCAGCAAAATTGGGACGAAGCTGCGGCGCTGAAATTAATAGGAGAGTAAAACATGGCATCAGTAAATAAAGTGATCTTGGTGGGTAATTTGGGTCGAGACCCAGAAATGCGCTTCATGCCAAACGGCGAAGCGGTTTGTAATTTCAGCATTGCCACTACCGATAGCTGGAAAGATAAAAGCGGTCAAAAACAAGAGCGTACTGAATGGCACA
>JBMSSY010000123.1:0-4194 GCA_049424605.1 Candidatus Methylopumilus sp. | reverse complement strand
TGAGATTAAACTACTCGAAAAACAAGGCGGCAAATCGGGGCATTGGCTGGCTGAGTCTTAAGCCGAGAATGCGTGCAATACGCTGGATATGTTATCAACACCAATCAGCCAAATCATAAAGCCTGCAATTAATCCAAACTTAATCACTAAATAAAGCGGTTTGCTGAATTTTTTAAGCTTGCGGCGGTATTTGCCCACCAGCCAAAAGAAGCGGAAAACTTTATTAATGCCGCCTGTTTGGTCACCCGTTTCGTTAGGTGAGCTGCCCGCAGTCATCACCACTTTGGCTATCCAGCGATTAACCGCCCCTGCCCAGCGATACTTCATAGGGCGCTCTACATCGCACAACAAAATAATGCGGGTTTGGTCTGTTTGGTTGATGGCCCAGTGGATATAGGTTTCATCAAAAATCACACCTTCACCATCACGCCAACTATATGGCTGTTGGTTAACATCAATAAATGCGCGGTCATCATTAGGGGTTGATAAACCTAGGTGGTAGCGTAGCGAACCTGCATAAGGATCACGGTGCGGATTAAGCTTGGCGCCAGGTGGCAACTCGGTAAACATGGCGGCTTTTATCTCTGGCACTTGCGCCAATAAAGCCACGGTTTTGGGGCAAAATTGCAGTGCCGAAGGGTGCTTGGCCTCATACCATTTGAGGTAAAAACGCTTCCAGCCTTTTTTAAAAAATGAGTTAAAACCAGCATCGTCGTTCTTCTCGGCGGCTTTGATTTTTTCTAGCTTATCCAGCGCTAAAGCTTCGTCACGAATCACTTGCCAATTGTCTGCCAGCAGTTTTAAGCCCTTAAACTCGCTCACTGGAATATAAGCTTGCCTAGTGGGGACTTTTGAAAACAGGTAAATAAAAATATTGATGGGCGAAACCACAGAAGAGTGGTCAAAAATTTGCCTAAAAAATGGCAAGCGCGCCTTGCCACGGAAGTGAACAAACAGGATACAAGCGGCATATAAAGCTAAAATAATATATTTCATCGCGACCACTTTGTGATGGGTTAAGGGCTATTTTATAAAACTAAAGTTTGCTTAGGCAAACCAAAATAACAAGCTTGTTGCGTTTAATCAATTGCCAGCGCAAACGGGCTGGCGTCTATAAACGGTTTTTCACCCGCCATCAGCTCGGTCACTAAACGCGCGCTAGCTGGTGCCATGGTGAGGCCATAACGGAAATGCCCAGTATTGAGGTAAAGATTTTCAATCTGCGGATGCGCCGAAATGGTAGGTAGGTTTTCTGGCGTGCCCGGCCGTAAACCGCTCCAATGCTTGATGATAGGCAGGCCTTTTAATGCGGGCATGATGGCTTCTGCCTTTGCCGCAAGCTCGGCTTTGACCGCTTCGGTGACCGAGGTATCAAAGCCAACATCTTCTAAAGTGCTGCCCGTCAACAATTGACCATCATCACGCGGAATCATGTAAAAGCCGTCTTGATACACAATCTTGTTGAGATTTTTTGCTGGTTGATAGAGCAAAATCTGTCCGCGCATAGGCTTAATATCAAGCTTGTCGGCAACTGACTTAAGCAGTTGAAAACTCCAAGCGCCTGAGGTCACCACAAATTTATCTGCTTCAATGGCTGTGCCATCTAGCGTTTTCCAAGCGGTCAGCGCTTTGACTTCATTAAGCGGACTCAACTCAGTGTGCTCTAGCATGGTCACATTGTTTTGCGCCAGCCATTGCCTTAGGGCTTTCATCAAATAAGGCGGGCGAACCTGACTGACTTCTGGCATCCATAACGATGGCTGGTTACTCTGCTGAGGCGCTAGCAGTGTATCGACTTGATTAAGCAGTTCATAGCGTTGTTGATGCTGTTCACACCAGCGTATCGCGGCAGTTTGATCGTAAGGCGGACGCAATAAAAAACCTGATTGAATAAAGCCCGTTGGCAAACCTGTTTCACGCTCTAAGCGCTGACAAATCTGTTGATACGATTTAGCGCCATAGCCCGTGAGTTGGTTAACAGCTTCGGCATACATCCAAGGGAGCAGCGGGAAAATAATGCCGCCGCCCGCCCATGATGATTCACCTGAAGTTTGGCTGGCAATTTGATTGCGCTCAATGATGGTGACCCGATAACCCCTGTCTACTAAGGCCATCGCTGTCATACAGCCAACTATGCCACCCCCTACGATGGCGACATGCTCACTCACGTGTCTTTACCTGTCAGCAAAATTCTCTCCGCCAATACTAAATCATGTGGCTTAGCCAATAGCACCACAACATCCCCCTCCTGAAACACAAAGTCTGGCGTAACTTCTACTGGATGTGAATCGCGTCTGACTGCGGTAACCTCAGCTTTGCAAAGCCCAAAATAAATATCTTTTAAGGGCTTGCCTATGCAATAAGCCAAGGCATTGACTGGCACAGAATGAAAACGTGGCATCGCCCGTTCCACCGCTTCATCTCCATCAGAAATGCCGTGGAAAAAGCCTTTAAACATTTTGTAGCGCTCTTCACGGAAGATACGAATTCTTTTCACAACACGGTTAAGCGGCACACCTAATAAAACTAAGGCATGAGAAGCTAACATCAGACTGCCTTCCAGCACTTCAGGCACGACTTCTGAAGCGCCCGCATCGCGGTAACGCTCCATATTAGAATCATCAACCGTCCTGACCACGACAGGGAGATTAGGAAAGTAATCATTCACCAAGTGCAAAATTTTGATGGCAGATGGCGGATCGTCATAACTAATAATCAGCGCTTTGGCTCTCGCCGCGCCAGCCGCCGCCAACACCAAACGCTTGCCTGCATCGCCATACATCACGTTTTCACCCGCACTGGCCGCTTCTTGCACCCGCGCTGGGTCGATATCTAGCGCAATAAATGGGAATTTTTCTTCTTTTAAGAAGCGGCTTAAATATTGGCCACTGCGACCAAAGCCGCAAATAATCACATGATCTTTAAGCTGTTTGCCGACACTTTCTATGCCTTCAATCTGATTTTTACGATTGCGGGTGTAGCTGCGTGAGAAGAACTCGGCAATTTGTAAATTGTGCTGAATAATAAATGGCGCAAAAAACATAGAAAGCAATGAGGCTGCCAGTACCATTTGCAAGGCTCCATTACTGATCAGGCCATGTTCTAAGCCTAGCGAGAACACCACAAACGAGAATTCACCTGCTTGTGCCAGCGTTACCCCAGCTCGCACTGCCACCCCTGGCTCGAAGCGAAAAAGCCGACTGAGTAAGGCAACAACCAATGATTTAAAAACAATTAATGCCAGCACTATCATCAAAATGCTGGGCAAATTGCCCGCCAAGCTATGAAAATCAAGCAACATCCCGATGGTAATAAAAAATAAGCCCATCAAAATATCGCGAAACGATGCAATATCTGATTCCACTTGATAGCGAAAGCGTGTCTCTGAAATCAACATGCCCGCAATAAACGCACCTAGCGCATAAGACAGACCTGCAACCTTGGTAGCATAGGCCAGCACCATGGTGACCATCAGCACATTCATCACAAACAATTCGCGTGAACGTTGCCGTGCGACCACGCCAAACCAGCGGTTCATCAAATTTTTACCAAAGAAGAACAAAATAGACAGCATCAAGGCGGCTTTAATAAAAGCAATGCCCAGCGTGTAGCTTAATGAGCCTGTCGGGCTGGCAATCGCTGGAATCACCACCAGCAAAGGCACCACAGCTAAATCTTGAAATAAAAGCACGCCTATCGCCACGCGACCATGACGAGAATTTAAATCCAAACGCTCCACCAATAATTTGGAAACGATGGCGGTAGAAGACATGGCTAATGCGCCGCCTATCACCAATGCGGCTTGCCAGTGCAAATCCAGCGCCAAACAAACCAACATGGTGATGCCCATGGTAATCAATACTTGCAAGCCACCAATGCCCAATACAATTCGGCGCATGGCATAAAGCTGAGCCAAACTGAATTCCAAACCTATGCTAAACATCAAGAACACAATGCCAAACTCGGCTAGTTCACGATTGGCCTCGGTATCTGGTAAAAATCCAAAGCTCTTGGGGCCAAGTAATAAACCAACCAAAAAATAAGCCAGCATGGCGGGCAAACGAAATGCACGAAACAGCGCAACGGCAAGCACTGCGCTGACAAGCAAAATCAAAATAGCGGGGAGAGTTTCGTGCATAATTCTTTAAATGATGCAAAATGTATGCCGACTTCACTAAAAGTCGGCTTTATTTG
>JBMSSY010000122.1:0-4200 GCA_049424605.1 Candidatus Methylopumilus sp. | reverse complement strand
TCCTTGCACTTGCACAGGCAACCTTGTTCACTTTTCAACTTGCCAAAGCGCCTCTCCCTGCATGAACTCAATTTCAGCGGAGCAAGTTTTTGAGTTACTCAAACAACGTTATCCGCTAAACGGTGCTTAGGCGTTAAAATAACTTTATCTTTAAAGAAAAAACCTCACTTGCGTATCCTTATAGTCAAAATTTCCTCGATGGGCGATGTTATCCACAGTTTGCCCATCATTGCAGATATTCATGCAGAGTTTCCCGAGGCCCAAATTGATTGGGTGATTGAGGAGAGCTTTGCGGATATGTTAGAGCTTCATCCGCAAATTAATCAGATTATTCCTGTGGCTATTCGCCGTTGGCGCAAAGGTTTATTTAGCAAAAAAACTTGGCAGCAAATGGGTGCTTTCAAAAGCCAACTACAAGCGCATGATTACGACTTTATTATTGACACGCAAAGCCTAGTTAAAAGTGCTTTGATTGCTTGCCTAGCCAAGGGCAAGCGTTGTGGGCAAGGCCCAAGCACGGCAAGAGAATGGCTGGCTGGACTGTTCTACCATCGTCGTTTTTCAGTCTCAAGGAAACAGCATGCGGTTGATCAAAATCGTCAACTAACTGCATTAGCACTGAATTACCGAGCGCCAACAAATCCGCCCAATTATGGGCTGCCAAGAGCCGAGCTTATTCAGAAAATTAATATGCCATTACCTGAAAAATATGTGATGGTTTTTCATGCGACTAGTCGCGATTCAAAACTGTGGCCGATGGGGCATTGGGTTTCATTAGGTCTGTTATTAGCCAAGCAAGGCTTGGTGCTTTGTCTGCCTTGGTCTAGCGAAGTCGAAAAAAGCCGCGCCAGCATTATTGCCACGCATGTACCACAGGCCATGGTGTTGCCAAAATCCAGCCTCATACAACTCGCTTCTATTACTGCGGGGGCTCAAGCAGCGGTTGGGGTCGATACTGGTCTTATTCATCTCGCTGTGGCCATGGATGTGCCATCTATCGCTATCTACACCGATACCCATCCAGACTTAAACGGCGCTTATGGCGGCCCCAACGCTTTAGCGATTAACTTAGGTGGCAAAGGTCGCTTACCAGCGCCCAATGAAGTCTTTAGCGCGTTTGATAGGCTGGGAGCATTTTAATGTCCAAGCAGAAAATCACCGCTTTGATGCTTAAATCATTAGCAAAACTGCCTTTATTTATTGTTCATTTTTTAGGCACATTACTAGGCTGGCTCACTTATTTAAGCTACAAAAAATATGCCCGCTTAATCTATCAAAATCTAGCGCTCAGCCAAGTAAGCAAAGACCAAGTGAGCTTCAAAAAAACATTGCAGCGCAACATTAGTGAAACAGGCAAAGCCTTTTTAGAAACCTTTGCAATTTGGTTTAAAGACTATGCAAAATTAACCAAATGGTATCAGGGATGCACTGGCTGGGAGCATGTGGAATCGGCGCTCAGTCAAGGCAAAGGCATTATTTTCCTGACCCCTCATTTGGGATGCTTTGAAATCACCTCGCTGTACTATGGGCAATTTCATCCGATTACCGTGCTATTTCGTCCACCAAGACAAGATTGGCTAATGCCACTGATCAGCCAAGGCCGTGAGCGGGGCAAGGTAAGCCTTGCACCAGCCAATGCCCAAGGTGTTAAGTTGCTGCTACAGGCTTTAAAACGTGGTGAAGCGATTGGTATATTGCCAGACCAAGCGCCACATACAGGTGAGGGGGAATGGGCGCCCTTCTTCGGTCGTCCAGCTTACACCATGACGCTGGCCTCGAAACTGGCAGAAAAGTCAGGCGCGCAAGTGCTCATGGCTTTTGGGGAAAGGCTCGCCAATGGTGGCGGCTATCATATACATATCAGCCCGATTGAAGCTGGCGGCATCAAAACGCCGGCTTTACTCAATCAAGCGATTGAAAAAACCATTGCACAATGCCCTTCTCAATACATGTGGATTTACGACCGCTACAAAGTGCGTCACTAAACAGCCAAGCTATTGAGCAAGCCTATGCAGCAAGCCCCAAAGATTGCCCTTTAATGGCTTCCAGCACTTTAATTGGCGAGGTTTCAGGCTTATAAAGCGCCTCTGGCGGCAAATGGAAAGTTTGCTCCATCATATATTGACCAGACATCGCAGCATGTAACACCTGATCAGAGTAAACAATCCAAGTAGTGCCGGGCATAAAATCAACGCTTTGTTGCGGCGCATTGCGCTGATAATCCATATCGGCTTTGACCAAATCATGCAATTGCAACATCAATTGGTCATAAGGTGTGCGCACTCGCTTGGTAATGCCTAGTTTGTGCATCAACCAAGCTTGCCCTGGGAATAGCGTTTTTGCGTGAGGCAGATATTTAGCCACCATCGCTTTAAACGGCTCTCCCACACGCCAAACTCTGGGCTTGCCATGCGGATTTACATTGTTAAACACCCGCAATAAACGTGTGCCTTGCGTGGGATTAGATGGAAAGGCATCCACATGCAAACGCTTATCATCCTTACGATAAGAACTCACGCGGCCTTCTACCTCAAAAGGACGCAAGCTGGTATTTGCGGTCACAAGATTCGGCACATAATCAGGAAATAAAGCACTCACCAATTGCGTTGCTTGGTCTGCATAGCGCTGTATCATAGCGCGCAAAGCCTTTAAATCAGCCTCTGAGCCTGTAGCGCCTTTTAATCCGCCCTGCGGACGCAGGGAGATATTTTTAGATTTTTGATCTGACCATTGCTCCGACAGAAAGCGCTTTTCATCTTCACTAAGCACAAATGGCAAATGTGGCAAACAAATCACCATGCCGCCTTCTAAAGCAGCAATTGCATCTTGGCTAGTTGCCTCATCAATCTTTGGGTTCCATTCGGTCAAATCAAGGTGACGAATCAGGTTCATATTTGAAGTTCTCACTGTTTGGGCTATTGCTTGGGATTATCGCAAACAAGACTAAGGATAGCCATTGCGCTGCATCAACACCACATCAAAAAAATATCAGAAAAAATTCAATTTTACTCTTGTATTCATTAACTTCATCCCCACTTAGCAAACTATCGTCAAAACAAATCAGTAAAAATAAGGGATTTTTATGCAGCAAGAAGAGCAAAACCAAACACCTGAGACAGAAAACCAAACGCTGGAAACCGAAGCTAGCCCTGAGTCACGCATTGCAGAATTAGAAGCGCAATTAGCTGAGCAACAAGCGGCTGTGCTTTATGCAAAAGCCGAAGGTGAAAACATCCGTAGGCGTGCCAGTGATGATATCGACAAAGCGCGCAAATATGCGCTTGAAAAATTCTCCGCTGAATTATTGGCGGTTAAAGACAGTTTGGATGCAGCGCTTGGTGTTGCCAATGCAACGGTTGAAAGTTACAAAGATGGCGTTGAACTGACCTCAAAACAACTGCTCAGCGTATTTGAGAAATTCAATATTGCAGAACTTAATCCTGTCGGCGAAAAATTCGATCCGAACAAGCACCAAGCGATTAGCGCGATTGAAGCAGAGGGCGAGCCTAATACCGTACATAGTGTTTTACAAAAAGGTTATACCTTGAATGACCGCGTACTTCGCCCCGCTTTAGTGATGGTGGTTAAAGCCAAAGAATAAAACTAATTGGCTTCAGGGCTTGAAACATCAAAACTCAACCCCATTAACAGTACATAGAAATTTTGAATTAACTAATATTAAAAGAGGAAATCATCTCATGGGTAAAATTATCGGTATTGACTTAGGCACCACCAACTCTTGCGTTGCAGTCATGGAAGGCGGCAAGCCACGCGTGATTGAAAATGCAGAGGGCGGTCGCACCACACCATCTATCATCGCGTATCAAGATGATGGCGAAATCCTAACTGGCGCACCAGCTAAACGCCAAGCAGTGACCAATCCAAAAAACACATTATTCGCGGTTAAGCGTTTAATTGGTCGCCGTTTTGACGAAAAAGAAGTCCAAAAAGACATCAACTTAATGCCTTACAGCATCACAAAAGCTGACAACGGCGATGCATGGGTTGAAGTGCGCGGCAACAAAATGGCGCCACCACAAATCTCTGCTGAAGTGTTACGCAAAATGAAGAAAACTGCGGAAGACTACCTTGGCGAAGAAGTGACAGAAGCCGTGATCACGGTGCCTGCTTACTTTAATGATAGCCAACGCCAAGCGACTAAAGATGCTGGTCGTATCGCAGGTTTAGAAGTGAAACGTA
>JBMSSY010000121.1:0-4244 GCA_049424605.1 Candidatus Methylopumilus sp. | reverse complement strand
CATCTGCCACGCATAGCTCCACCGCAGTTTTAAATGGTTCAGTGGCTTGAACAACTTCAACAAACCTTGCTCTTAGGGTGTAAGTTTGATACGAGGGAATGGCTACTGCTGCTAAAATACCAACAATCGCTACCACGATCATTAGTTCAATTAATGTAAAACCTTTTTGCATGGATTTCATGAGACCTCCTAAATAATAATAAAAATGCCTACCACGGCGTTTACTTAATCCGAAATCAAGTTAAGTGGGCTTATGTTAGCTGCATTTTATGGAGACACAGACTCCCCCTAAGCTAATATCTACGCGGGCTGACAAATATTGTCAGTTCTTGCTTGGGTAAATTGGGGGGGGCGTAAAAAAAGCCTCGATAAATCGAGGCTTTTTAATGAAATGAAAAACTTAGTTAAAACAATTATTTGGCTTCAGCAACTGCTTTGAGTGCAGGTAAGCCAGCTTCAAATACGCCAGTCACCGCATTGATGGCTGATTCGTCGTCTTGACCCGCTGGGATAGGTGGGTTGAGTTTGTAAACGCGGTAAAAGCGTGCCATCCAAACCACAGTGGTTTCACCAGCGCCTGGGCCTGCTTTAACAGTCATTTTGGCGTTGTAGTCAGCTACCGGTAATACACCAGAAACGATTTCATATTTTAATTGCATGTCTTTGTCGTCAGCACTGCGCAGTTTTTCGTAGATCGTGCCGCCGCCTTTGAGTGTTAATGTGCGATAAGTTTGCTCATCGCCATTTTCGTCTTTTTTGGTTTCTAGCTTGGTGCTCGCGACTGCTGGATGCCATTTTTGCATATTGCCGAAATCTTTAACCAAAGCCCAAACTTTTGCTGGATCAGCTTTGATGACGATTTCTTTTTCTACCTTTTGTGGGCTAGGGCCGTGTGCTGCGGCGCTAAGCGGTAAGATCGCCATGGCGATGAGTGCGAGTACTTTTTTCATGCGAATTTCTCCAAAAATAAATAATGCTACTGACTTAAAAATAACTACTTTGACATGCTTAAAACAACTTGAATGCTACAAAAAATTTAACTTGCCACTTTACCTAAATTCAGGCGTTTTTACGATGTTTTTTGCTGCAAAACCCTTTCATTTTGGGGCGCTAGGCAAGATAAATTGCCCAAACGCTCGACTTTTATCGCCTGTTTTAATTTGGCTGACGAGTTTTTGCGTTTGCGCATCAATCACGCTGACTTGATTGCTTGCCCAGTTAGCAACGTAAATGTCACCTGTCTGTTGGTCTGTGCTGATGCCCTCTGGGACTTCCCCCACTTTGATGGTGGCGATGCTTTGTTTTTTGGCTAGCTCAATCACAGAAACGCTATCGTCTTGGGTGTTGGTAACGAATAAGAACAGGCCATCTTTGCTAGGCGTTACGCAATAAGGGTGCTCGCCAACACTGATGGTTTCGCTTTTGAGGCTGGTGGTATTGACCACGGTGATGGCGTTGCTGACAACATTGACCACATAAAGCTCACTGCCATCCTTGTTGAGCGCTAAACCAAAAGGATGCTTGCCAACCGCAATGCGATTGCTGATTTGGCGGGTGCTGGTGTCAATAACGGCGACATCGTTGCTATCACGATTGGCGATATACAGCTTTTTGCCATCAGGGCTAATCGCCATGCCAGCTGGTGCTTTGCCATCTTTAATTTCATTTTTGATCCGCATGGAGATGGCGTCTAGCACGTAGATGCGGTTATCCGTCCAGTCGGCGACATATAGCGTTTTATGATCGGGCGATAGCAATAAGCCAACGGGAGAGCCTTTAATCGGGTAGGTCTTAATCAATTTGTTTTTGTCGGTGTCGATTACCGAAATGCTTTGCCCGTCCACATTGGAAATATAGGCGCGATGGTTGAGGTCTGACACAGCAACGCCCACTGGCCTTAAGCCGACTTTAATGGTGTTAATGACTTGCTTGCTATTGGTGTCAATCACTGAGACCGTGTTATCGCCTTGATTGGTGATGTAGGCAGTGCCCGCTAGGCAAAGGCCGCTAAAACTTGATATGAGCAAGCTGATGCCTAGCGTAGTACCAAGTGCCGTAATAGATGTGCGTGCTAATTTCAATGGAGTCACTTAACTTAATAGGAGGTTTATTTTAACGTGCATTTGCTTATTTAACGTGTATGTTTTGCTTAGGTTGACCTAAAAAATATAAACAGTGCTTTAAAGCTGGCATTGAGGCCTTATTAGGGTTTTGTCTGATGCGATATTGAAAGCATACCTTTCAATATGTGGCGAAGTATGAAAAAATTATACCTAAATTATTTAGGTTGTTTGTGATGATAGATCGCGATGGATATCGCCCGAACGTCGGCATTATTATTAGTAATGCCCACAATCAGGTTTTTTGGGGTAAACGCATCCGCGAACACTCTTGGCAGTTCCCACAAGGTGGCATAAAACAAGGCGAAAGCCCAGAAGAAGCCATGTATAGAGAGCTGATGGAGGAGGTTGGCTTACGCCCAGAGCATGTGAAAATTTTAGGCCGCACCCGCGACTGGTTGCGTTATGACGTGCCGACCACTTGGATTAAGCGTGAGTGGCGCGGTAGCTATAAAGGTCAAAAGCAAATTTGGTTTTTGCTACGTTTAGTGGGGCGTGATACCGATGTTTCGCTACGCGCAACGCCGCATCCTGAATTTGATGCTTGGCGCTGGAGTGAGTATTGGGTGCCGATGGAAAGCGTGATTGAGTTTAAGCGTGATGTTTATCGCTTAGCGCTGAATGAATTAGCTGTTCATCTTGGCAGTAATGAGCGCACCAAAAACAGAAGCCAAAACGCAACGCGTATTGTGGCTGAGTAAACCAGCTTAAGTAATAAAAAAGCCGCGATTAATCGCGGCTTTTTTATTGCCTTAATTTTACGGCTAGATGGCGTCTGCCATTTTCTCGCCTAGCTTGATGGGTTTTTCAGCTACCCAAGTTCTATTAAAGCGGAGTTTATGTTCTGGAAACAGCATAACCACGGTAGAGCCAAGTAAGAATCGCCCCATTTCCTCGCCTTGTTTAAGCGAGATGCTTTGCTTTTCATAAGTCCAAGTATTGATTTTTCCTAGTCTTGGCGGGTTGATAACCCCATGCCAAACGGTGGCCATGCTGCCAACGATAGTTGCGCCAACTAAAATCAGCACAAACACGCCATGCGCTGAGTCAAACTCGCAAATCACCCGTTCGTTTCTAGCAAATAGGCCCGGCACACCTTGCGCAGTAGTGGGGTTGACCGAAAATAAATCACCAGGCACATAAGTCATGCTTTTGAGTGTGCCATCGCAAGGCATATGGATGCGGTGATAGTCTTTAGGGCTTAAATAAAGCGTGGCGAAACTCCCGTTTTGAAAGCTGGTGGCGAGGGCTTGATTGCCAGCTAACATGCTAAGCGTGCTGTAATGATGGCCTTTGGCCTGAAAGATTTGGTCGGCTTTGATCTCGCCAAATTGGCTAATCGCGCCATCTACAGGGCTTATAAAGTCAGCTTTTGTGATGCGTCTTGCGCCTTTTTTTAGCGGGCGGGTGAAGAATTCGTTAAAACTTTCGTAGGCGGCAATATCGGCTTGCGCTGCTTCGCTCATATTGACCTGATAGCGTTTGACAAACCAAGCAATCACAAGGGTGGTGAGCTTGCCAGCTTTAGCAGAAGCGAGCTTGCCAGCTAAGGCGGTGATGGCTTGTTTGGGAATGAAATATTGCGGTAGTACTTTTAATTGATTATTCACAAATATTCACTAACATCTCGAAAGTCTAAAAGTAAAAAAGGGCAGGGCGTTGCCGCCTTGCCCTTGTATTTTAAGCCAATAAGGCTTAATAAGTACTTAAATTAGTTTTTAGATTGATCAACTAATTTGTTTTTAGCAATCCAAGGCATCATAGAACGTAATTGGCCGCCCACTTTTTCAATTGGGTGCATTGCGTTCAAACGACGACGTGCTGTCATTTCTGGATAGTTAGTACGGCCTTCAAGGATGAATTTCTTCGCGTATTCACCGTTTTGAATGTTAGCCAAAGCTTCTTTCATTGCCCAACGTGATTCATCGTTAATCACTTTAGGGCCAGTCACGTATTCGCCGTATTCAGCGTTGTTTGAGATTGAGTAGTTCATGTTGGCAATGCCGCCTTCGTACATCAAGTCCACAATCAATTTCAATTCGTGCAAGCATTCAAAATACGCCATTTCAGGGGCGTAACCAGCTTCTACCAAAGTTTCAAAGCCAGCTTTAACCAATTCAACAG
>JBMSSY010000120.1:0-4350 GCA_049424605.1 Candidatus Methylopumilus sp. | reverse complement strand
GGCAAGCCCAGCATGTCTTCTGGCAACATCTTAAACAAAGCTAAGGCTTGATGGTTAGCGTAATTAAACATCGGATCATCGCACGCTTGATGCGATGCGATAGCAAACGGCGCATGCATTAAAGCATTTACCTCATCGATACCATCTTCAATCAATGGCTCTCTTGTCCAATGTTGATAACTGGTTATCAACAAATGGCTATGACGCCCTAAGAACGCGGCTTGACGATAATGATCTAAAAACAGGTTGGCTTGCATGGCGCAAACTATGCCACGCTTTGATAGCTAATGTTAGCCTTAAAAGTTAAAATTACAAGGCTACACTAAAACGCAAGCGTCTTTCTCAATACTTAAAGCTCTAATGTTAAACACCCTCAACGCCCCACAGCGCGAAGCCGTAAAATATCTTGATGGTCCTCTGCTCGTGCTGGCTGGCGCTGGTAGCGGAAAAACACGAGTCATTACCCAAAAAATCGCCTATCTCATCCAAAGCTGTGGCTTTGCGCCTAAAGAAATTGCGGCCATCACCTTTACCAATAAAGCCGCCCGCGAGATGCAAGAACGTGTCAGCCAGTTGCTGGCTGGCGTGAACACCAAAGGCTTAACAATCGCGACTTTTCACTCACTTGGTATGCAGATTTTGCGGCAAGAAGCCGAAGTATTGGGTTATAAAAAACAATTTTCTATTTTAGATTCCTCTGACAGTTATAAAATTTTGTCAGATATTTTAGCCACAACAGATAAGCAACTATTACGCAAAACCCAGTGGCAAATTTCTAGCTGGAAAAACGCTTTTTTAACACCAGACCAAGCCAAAGCAACAGCGGATGAAGATTTAACCGTGGCTGCGGCTAAGGTTTATCAAATCTATCAGCAAACGCTCAAAGCCTATCAAGCGGTGGATTTTGATGACCTGATTAAACTGCCAGTTGAGCTTTTTGAGCAGCATCCAGCGGTGCTGAATAAATGGCAACACAAGCTTAAATACTTGTTGATAGACGAGTACCAAGACACCAACGCCTGCCAATATAAATTGGTTAAATTGCTGACTGGCGCAGAAGGCAATTTCACCGCGGTGGGTGATGATGACCAAGCCATCTATGGTTGGCGCGGTGCTGATGTAGAAAATCTACGTCAACTCACTCAAGATTTCACCCGCTTAAAAGTGATTAAGCTAGAGCAAAATTACCGCTCAACCGTGCGTATTTTACGGGCAGCCAACCAAGTGATTTCAAACAATCCCAAGCTGTTTGAGAAAAAGCTATGGAGTGAATTGGGCATGGGCGATTTAATCCAAGTCAGCGCGGCGCGTGACGATGAGCACGAAGCTGAATCGGTGGTGATGAAGCTGATGGCGCACAAATTTGAAAACCGAACGACTTATGCCGATTACGCGATTTTGTATAGGGGCAATCATCAAGCCCGCATTTTTGAGCAACACTTACGCAACCATAAAATCCCTTACACCATCTCTGGCGGGCAATCGTTTTTTGATAAAGCCGAGATTAAAGATTTAGTCAGCTATTTACGTTTAATTGCTAATGAAGATGATGATCCTGCTTTTATCCGCGCCGCAACTACGCCTAAAAAAGGCATAGGCAATACCACACTAGAACGCCTTGGTGAGTATGCCAGTTTGCACAAAATCTCTTTATTTGCAGCGGCTTTTGAGGGCGAGTTTCAACGCGAACTAGGCGGTCGTCAGTTAGATGATTTACTGACTTTTTGCCAATATATTAACAAGCTACAAGAGCGCGCCAGCAAAGACACTGCGGGGGAAGTGCTCAACGAAATGCTGACAGCAATTCAATACGAGTCGTTTTTATACGACTCTGAAGAACCGCGTTCCGCCGAGGCTAAATGGAAAAACGTACTGGACTTTGTGGCTTGGCTCACCAGAAAAGGTGAAGATCAAGGTGATGGCGAAACGCGCGACTTGCTCAACCTGACCCAAATGGTTGCGCTGATGAGCATGTTAGAAGGCCGCGAAGATGGCGAGCCTGATGCGGTTAAACTGTCCACCCTGCACGCAGCCAAAGGCTTGGAGTTTGGTCATGTATTTTTAATTGGCGTAGAAGAAGGCATTTTGCCGCACCGCGAAAGTGTGGACACTGACCGCATCGAAGAAGAACGCCGTTTAATGTATGTGGGGATTACCCGCGCACAAAAATCACTGAATATTTCTTGGTGCAAAAAACGTAAACGTGCTGGCGAAACTGAAATTTGCCAACCCAGCCGTTTTATTGAAGAACTCCCTTCAGATGATATCCGCCATTTTGGCAACCCCAGCGCAGACCCTGCCGCAAGCAAAGAACATGGCAAAGAGCGTATGGCGCAAATCCGCGCTATGCTCGGCCAAAGCACTACTTAATTAGAAAGCATGCATGCCTCATATCACCTTAGATAACGCCTCTCTCGCCTTTGGTCACCACGCTTTGCTAGACAAAGCCGCTTTTCAACTCGATCCAGGTGAACGTGTTGGCTTGATTGGTCGCAATGGCGCAGGCAAGTCCAGTTTGCTCAAAGTGATTGCTGGCGAAATAAAATTAGACGATGGCAATGTCTGGCGTGCCAGCTCTGTGCGTATAGTCTATGTGCCACAAGAGCCTGTGTTAAACCCCAAGCACACGGTATTTGAAGCGGTGGCTGAGGGCTTAGGCGCCATGCAGCAAATCTTGGTGGATTACCATGCAGTGACCCATAGCATGGGCGCGGCAGATGCGGATATTGATGCGCTAATGGAGCGTATGCAACAGCTACAACACGAGCTTGATGCTAAAGATGGCTGGGGCATGCAAGCCAAAGTAGAAACTGTGCTGAGCAAATTAAGTTTAAATCCTGACACGCCTGTTGCCTCGCTCTCTGGCGGCTGGCGCAAACGTGTAGCGCTAGGCCGCGCACTGGTGGCTGACCCCGAAGTTTTGTTACTAGATGAGCCAACCAACCATTTAGATTTAGAGGCCATACAATGGTTAGAAGAATTACTGCTCAATTTTAATGGCGGCGTATTATTTATCACCCATGACAGACGATTCCTCAATCGCCTAGCAACCCGTATTGTGGAGCTAGATCGCGGCAAGCTCACTGATTTTGTTGGCAACTATGAAAATTACCTGATTAAAAAAGAAGAGCTATTGGCGGTAGAAGCAACACATGCTGCTAAATTCGACAAAGTGCTCGCCCAAGAAGAAACATGGATACGTCAGGGCATTAAGGCACGCCGCACCCGCAACGAAGGCCGTGTGCGTCAACTAGAAAAGCTACGCTTAGAACGTGCCGCCAGACGTGAGCGTCAGGGCAATGTCAAACTCTCGCTTGATGCTGGCGAGCGCTCAGGCAAGCTGGTCGCAGAGCTTGATAACGTGTTTAAAGGCTACGCTGACAGAACGCTGATTAATGGCTTTAGCACACGCATTATGCGTGGTGACCGCATTGGCTTATTAGGCCCAAATGGCATAGGCAAAACTACCCTACTCAAACTCATTTTAGGTGAAGAAGAAGCTGACTCAGGCACGATACAGCGCGGCACCAATATGAATGTGGCTTATTTCGACCAAATGCGCGAGCAATTAGACGAAGAAGCCACACTGGCGGACACCATCAGCCCAGGCTCAGATTTTGTGGAAATCGGCAATGAGCGTAAACACGTCATCAGCTATCTGGAAGACTTTTTATTCCCGCCACAACGCTCACGCTCCCCCGTAAAATCGCTTTCTGGCGGCGAACGTAACCGCCTATTGCTGGCACGCTTATTTGCGCGACCTTCAAATGTGCTAGTGCTTGATGAGCCCACCAACGATTTGGATATTGATACCTTAGAACTGCTGGAAAGCTTATTACAAGACTTTCCCGGCACCTTATTCTTAGTCAGCCATGACCGCGCTTTTTTAGAAAACACAGTGACGCAAGTCATCGCCTTTGAAGGCAACGGTCAGCTCACTGAATTTGGAGGCGGCTATGACGATTGGCTACGTTTTACCCAACAGCGTGCAAGCGCCATCAACAGCACGCCCAAAGCTAAAACAGCACAAGCTAAGCCTGCGGAAAGCACTAAGCAAAACAAAGCTAAACTCAGCTATAAAGAACAACAAGAGCTAGCCGAATTACCAGATCAAATTGAAAATCTAGAAGCTGAAATCGCTAGCATCAATATAAAACTAGCTGATCCTGAAATCTACAAAGCGAACTTAGCGCTGGCAACGGCGTTACAAGCCAAACTCACTGATTTAGATGAAACACTGCGCAATCATATAGAACGATGGGAAGCATTGGAAAGCAAACACACGAGCACCTCAAATCTTTGATGCATTCCCTTATGTATCAACAAAGAGAAGAAATATAACCTATTGAT
>JBMSSY010000119.1:0-4382 GCA_049424605.1 Candidatus Methylopumilus sp. | reverse complement strand
CATCACCATGCGCCCACCGATTGCCAGTTGTTGCACTAGCTCATCGGGAATATGGCTGGCGGCGGCGGTGACAATAATGCCGTCAAACGGGCCGAAGTCTGGCAAACCCATGGTGCCATCAGCATGTTTGAGTTTGATGTTGCTCATGCGGATTTCGCGTAGATGTTTACGCGCTTTCATCACTAAAGGGCTAATACGCTCTAATGAATAAACTTCTTGCGCGACTTTTGAAAGTACCGCAGTTTGGTAGCCACAGCCAGTGCCAATTTCTAACACTTTGCCTAAGGGGCGGCCTGCACGCAGTGTTTCGGTCATTTTAGCGACGGTATAAGGTTGCGAGATGGTTTGCCCAAAGCCTATGGGTAGCGAAACGTCTTCATATGCACGGGTGGCGAGGGCTTCATCGACAAAAATATGTCGTGGAATCTCACCCATGGCAGAAAGCGTGATTTCATCTTTAATACCTTGCTCGCGCAAGCGTGACAACATTCTGTCACGAGTACGCTGTGAGGTCATGCCTATGCCTGCGGTATTTCTAATCACGCTATTTCGCCCAGTGTTTGAGTGCATCTAACTGAAGGTGATGCGTGAGGTCTGCTTGCAGCGGGGTGAGCGAAACTTGCTCATTAGCAACAGCATAAAAGTCAGTGCCTGGGCCAGCGTCAGCAGCGCCACCAGCAGGGCCAACCCAATACAAGGTTTCGCCACGCGGCGATTTCGATTTAATCACAGGCTCAGCTTTATGACGTTTGCCCAGACGTGTAACCTGAGTGCCTTTAAGCGCATCATAAGGTAAATCAGGAACGTTTATGTTCATCAGCACTGGTGGTGGAAAAGCGTTTTTTTGATAGCGCTCGATTAACTCAACCATCACTTTTGCCGCTGTTTCAAAGTGCGTTGCATTGTGCTGTGACATAGACACCGCAAAAGAGGGAATACCAAGCAAATAGCCTTCCATCGCTGCGGCAACAGTGCCTGAGTAAATGGTGTCATCGCCCATATTGGCACCGTCATTAATGCCAGAAATAATCATATCTGGGGTTTGTTCGATTAAACCTGTCACCGCTAAGTGTACGCAGTCAGTTGGCGTGCCGTTCACAAAGTAAAATCCGTTGCTGGCTTGGCGAACGGTCAGCGGTCTGTCTAAAGTCAGTGAGTTACTGGCACCGCTACGATTACGTTCAGGCGCGACCACAACAATGTCGGCGATTTTAGAAATATGCTCAGCGAGTGTTGCAAGGCCAGGAGCAAAGTAGCCGTCGTCGTTGGAAAGAAGAATTAACATGAGTAAATTATATCGCTTATTAGTGAGACTGTTGTGTCGCCTGCCTTGTTAATTTTGCGTAAAAAATGGTGCAGGCGAAAAAAATAAGGGTGAGCAATACTTCAATCAAGGCGAGCTTGGCGGCAAGGCCTTGATCAGCCCAAGCGCGAACCGCGCCTTCGGTGAAGTATATCAGGATGAACATGCTGGCCCATTGGTAGGTGTAGCGGCGACCATTCAAGATGCCGAAAAGTGGTAATAGCAATGGAATAGCTTTGAGTATTAGTTTTGAGCCTTCTGGCTTGATAGGCGCTAATAGGCCTTCCCAAGCAAGACTTAAAATAATAAGGGCGATTAAGCTAAGCGTCGCACCGAGTCTAAGTCTTTGGATGGTGTGCGCTTGATTGTTCATGATGCAGCGAGCTTTAAGGCTGTTTCAGCAAGGCGTTTGCCTAGCGCTAGGCAAAGCTTTTTTTCGTCTTCACTGAGCGGTTTGTCATCCATGGCGCCGCCGATATGGCTTGCTCCATAAGGCGTACCGCCTGTGCTGGTATTGCCCAGCGCTGGCTCAGAGTAGGGTAGGCCGACTAACAGCATACCGTGGTGTAGCAGAGGTAACATCATGGTGAGTAAGGTGCTCTCATTGCCGCCATGCATGGAGCCCGATGAGGTAAATACCGCCGCAGGTTTGCCTATCAGCGCGCCTTTTAGCCAAAGGTTAGATGTGCCATCCAAAAAATACTTCATAGGCGCTGCCATATTGCCAAAGCGTGTTGGGCTGCCCAGCGCTAAGCCAGCACAGGCTTCTAAGTCTTCAAGCTCAACATAAGGCGCACCTGTTGATGGCACGGCTGATTCTGTTGCTTCGCAATTGGCCGATACTTTAGGTACAGTCCGAACACGTGCTTTTGCTCCAGCAACACTTTCCACGCCGCGTGCAATGGCTTGCGCCATGTCGCGCACCGCGCCGCCTTGTGAGTAATAGAGCACGAGGATTTCGGTCATTTAAATATTCTTTACCAATGCTGAGGCTTTGCCTGTGTAAGTGGCTGGCGTTAAGTCCATCAAATATTGTTTAGCTTCGGCAGGAATCTTAAGCTCTTTAATCAGCGCTTGTAGCGATGCTTTGGAAATGGCTTTGCCACGGGTATATTCTTTAAGCGTGTCGTATGGATTTTCGTAACCATAACGGCGCATCACTGTTTGAATCGGCTCAGCCAATACTTCCCAGCTATTGTCTAAATCTTCAGCCAGTTTTGCAGGGTTGATTTCTAGCTTGTTCAAACCGCGTAAGCATGAATCATAAGCTAGTAAGCTATAACCAAAAGCCACACCCATATTGCGTAGCACGGTTGAATCAGTTAAATCACGCTGCCAGCGAGAAATCGGCAACTTTTCAGCTAGATGGCGTAACAGGGCATTCGCTAAACCTAAATTGCCTTCGGAGTTTTCAAAGTCAATCGGATTGACTTTGTGCGGCATGGTAGAAGAGCCAACTTCACCAGCTTTTAGTTTTTGTTTGAAATAGCCCACAGACACATAGCCCCAAATATCACGGTTAAGGTCAATTAAAATGGTATTGATGCGCGCTAAGTTGTCATAAAGCTCAGCCATGTAATCGTGCGGCTCAATTTGAATGGTCATGGGGTTGTAGCTTAGGCCTAAGTTTTCTACAAATTGTTGCGCAAATTTTTCCCAATCCACATGCGGGTAAGCTGATAAATGGGCATTGAAGTTACCAACTGCGCCATTGATTTTGCCTAGAATTTCATTCGCCACCAATTGTTTTTGTTGGCGTTGTAAACGATACACCACGTTAGCAAACTCTTTACCCATGGTGGTTGGCGATGCAGTTTGGCCGTGTGTGCGCGAGAGCATAGGCTGATCAGCCAATTGCTGAGCCAATTCGGTCATGCGGCTAATCAACTGATTAAGGAAAGGCAACATCACTGCGTCACGCGCACCTTTGAGCATTAAAGCGTGTGACAGGTTGTTGATGTCTTCGCTGGTGCAAGCAAAGTGAATAAATTCACTGGCTTTTTTAATCTCTGGATTGCCGTCAAACTTTTCTTTTAGCCAGTATTCAAGCGCTTTAACGTCATGGTTGGTGCGCGCTTCAATTGCTTTGACTTGCGAAGCTTCTACCTCACCAAAGTGAGCAATCGCATGGTCAAGCTCTTGTATGGTTTGTGGACTAAAGGCGCTTACTTCTTGGATTTCAGGCAAAGCTGCTAAAGCCTTAAGCCATTCAATTTCCACTAAAGCGCGGTGTTTAATCAGTGCATATTCGCTAAAATAAGCGCGTAGAGGGTCAACTTTTGATTGGTAGCGACCATCCAAAGGAGATAGCGCGTTAAGTGGCGTGAGTTCCATAAACAACCTTTTTTATTCGATGCTGATTTGATGCAAAATTGCCGATGCGCTAATTTTACCCTACATCAGGCCTACTCAAAAATCGAGATGGCGTTTTTTGTTGATTTATTTTTAGCGTAGGCATTAAAACTAAATGCGATTTTTGCTGCCCAAGGCATACATGACTTCAATCGAAATATTGTTTGAACATTTAAAAAGCGTAATCTTACGATATGAAAACTCATTTATTTAAGCCAGTGCTATTTAAGCAGACAGTCTTCTTTTGGTGCATATTGCTGCTAGCAGGTGCAGTTAAGGCGCAAGAAGAAAAGCCATATTCCTCATTGCCTGAACTCAGCGTGGCTGAGAGTATTGCCGTGATGGATACTGATCATGACGGTATTGTGAGCATTCATGAAATGCGCGTTTATATTGAGTCCAAGCATGGCAAGGGCTATCAAGCAAAAGTATTTGACGATATGGAAAAGTCGGCAGAAAACAGAAGTTGCGGTTCTTCATTTACCAAGTCTTTGTATTAATCTCTTAGTATTATTTTGATGATGGCCAGTTCTGGCATATTCATTGCATCTAGATTCATTAGTCTTTTTACCTGATTAGTTTTTACTTGGTTTAAAAGCTATCGTTGGAAGCCATCTCGGCGGCCTGTATAATTGCGCTTAATGACTCATTAATGTAAAGGTTTGGAATCTAAATGCTATCTGCCTACCACCAACACGTCTCATCGCGCTCAGCGCTTGGTTTGCCG
>JBMSSY010000118.1:0-4390 GCA_049424605.1 Candidatus Methylopumilus sp. | reverse complement strand
GCTCAGGCATATGAATGGTATCGAGTAAGGGGTATTCAGCCGCCATTAAAAGCCTCGTTGGGAATAAATTGGGCAAGCTGAATAAGGCGATTCGCCTCACTGCCATAGGGCTTAAGCGGCGCAAGGGCTTGCTCATAAAGCGTTTGGGCAAACGCTTTGGCACGCACTAGGCCAAGAATCGTCACATAAGTTGGTTTGTTGCTGTTGGCATCTTTGCCTGCGGTTTTACCTAGCGTGGCCGTATCTGCTTCAGCATCTAAAATATCATCCACCACTTGAAACGCTAAGCCGATAGCCTGTGCGTAATGGTCAATTGCGCTTATACGCTTTTCATCCCATGTGTTTGCACTATAAGCGCCGAGTAAAGCCGCGGCACGAATAAGCGCGCCAGTTTTATGGATATGCATAAACTCAAGTTCGGTTTGCGATAAAGCCTCGCCAACGCTAGCCAAATCAATCGCCTGACCACCAGCCATGCCGCGTGAGCCACTAGCAAGCGCCAATAGATGCAGCATTTTTAATTGATGTTGCGCATCATGGTGTAGCTTGGGGGCGGATAGCACCTGAAAAGCTAAACTCTGCAAAGCATCACCAACTAATAGCGCAGTCGCATCATTAAACTGTTTGTGACATGCAGGTTTGCCGCGCCGTAAATCATCATCGTCCATACATGGCATATCATCATGCACCAATGAGTAGGCATGTATCATTTCAACGGCAATGGCTGATGGGTCTATCCGATCGGCATCAGCATGGCAAAACGCCCCAGCGGCATGCGCTAACAAGGCTCTTACGCGCTTGCCGCCACCTAATGTGGCATAACGCATGGCTTCGTGTAGCTGATTGGGAGCAATACTAGCGGCAGGAAGCGCTTGGTCTAAGGCTTGTTCAGTGCGTTGCTGTATGCTTTGCGCCCAGCTTTGAAAATCGCTACTTAAATTCATCTTATTCGCTGTCTTGGTAAGCCTGTAATTCGCTAGTTTTCGCTGTGCTGTCCTCACTCAATATCCGCACCTGTTGCTCAACCTCAGCCAAGGTTTTTTGACAATGTTGCAACAATGCAGTGCCGCGCTTAAATGCGGCTAAACTGTCTTGTAAAGATAATTGCTTAGACTCCATTTGACTAACGATACTCTCAAGCTCGCTTACTGCGGCTTCAAATGGGAGATCAAGCGATTCGGAACGAGATGCGGTGTGTTGTGTAGTCATGCGACATTTTAACCTATTCAGCTTGAAAAACCTTGTGTAGAAAGCGTGAAATATCATTGATTTCTTCTGCACAAACAGAATGCGCCATCGCATACTCATGCCACTCAAGCGGATAATCTAAGCTTTGTAGCAACTGGCGTGAAAGCAAACAAGTATCAAGCGTAATCACACTATCAAAACTGCCGTGCGCCATTAAAATCGGCACAGCTTGATTGGCAGTGCTGGCTTCTTGAGCCAGCTTCTCCTTGAGTGGCATATAGGTTGAAAGCGCAAGCACCCCAGCCAAGCGTTTAGGGTGACGCAGTGCGGTAAATAAAGCCATTGCCCCGCCTTGCGAAAAACCAGCCAGCACAATATTGTTTTCGGGAATGCCTTGTGCCACCTCATGCGCAATCAAGCCCTCAATATTTTTCTGCATTTCACGCATGCCCGCTTCATCTTGCTGATGTTGCATCCCTAAACCAAACAAATCATACCAAGCACGCATCTGGTAACCGTTATTCATGGTGATGGGCTGGTGTGGCGCATGTGGAAAAATAAAGCGAGTATTTGCAATATTAAGTTCAGGCACGATAGGTGCAAAATCATGCCCGTCAGCGCCCAAGCCGTGTAACCAAATCACACTATGCTGAATGGGAAGTGAGGTTTCAATGATGATGCTTTCAAGTGCGGACATGGTGACAATCTAAGTTAAAAAAGCCAAAGGCGTATTTTGGCATTTTTACGGGTGACATGCACTAGCACAATGCACACAGTATATTTGCTTAAACCTATTAAATACCTGCCTTTTCAGCTATTCTTTAGCACCTTACAAACTGTCGTAGATTAAATTAAAAATAACCTTGAGTTTTTGATGAGCAGCCAAGAAACATCCATTACCATAAATACGCTTAGCCATTTTGAGCCACTCGCCACAATGTCTAGCAGTCGATTACAAGAATTAGCCGGGCTGTGTTTTATTGAGCGCATCAGCAAAGAAATGAATCCGCTACGTCTTAATATGGCGCAAAGCTCACAGTTGATGTTTTTATTGGCAGGAGACTTGGGTTTACGTTTTCAAGATGGCAGTAAAAAAATACTGCGCGCTGGCACCCCAGCCGCTAAACATTCTATCGACGAACGCCGCTTACAGCTCAAAGACGCGATTGCCTTAACAGAGATTCAAATCATTCGCATCGACCTCGATTTGCTGGATATTATGATGACATGGGATCAGCTTTCACGGATTAAACCGCTACCCAAACAAGATAAATCTGCACAACAAGATAAAGCCTCTCAGCAAACTCAAACTATTGTTACAGACCCCGTTGCGCAAGCCGCTCCAGCAAACCCAGTTGAGCGATCAGGCGCCATCGTCCAATTGATTGATGATTTAAACGATGATGAAGATGACCCAGATAATCCGCACACCATCAGTCAATGGATGCGCAACACCGATATGTTTAGCGCACAAAAACTCAAAAGCGGTATTTTTAGCCGCCTGCCGCCAGCCAATATTCAAGAGATGTTTCGCCGTATGCAATATGTCACATTCCCTGCTGGGCAAGTGGTGGTGCAACAAGGTGCAGAGGGCGATTACTGCTACCTGATTGAATCGGGAGAAGCGGTGATTACGCGGGTCACTGTTTCGCAAAAAACGCCCGAAATCGTTAACACCCTGACGACGGGAGATTTTTTTGGCGAAGAGGCGGTAGTCTCAGAAGGTAAATCCAATATCACCGCTACCATGCAAACAGATGGCGCAGTGCTCAGGTTAAAAAAATCCGACTTTAACGAATTACTCAAAGCACCATTGGTGCATCAAGTCAGCAATACACAAGCCCAGCAACAGATGAATGCTGGTCGTGCGGTATTGGTAGATGTACGTTTCCCGTCAGAGTTTAGATTTGACGCAATTAAAGGCGCGGTCAATTTACCGCTTAATCAACTCCGCCAATTAATGACGGAGTTAGATAAGACTAAGCAATATATTACCTACTGCCAAACCGGGCGCAGAAGCTCTGCGGCGGCATTTATATTGATTGAACAAGGATTTGATGCGGTGGTGTTGAGTAACATAACATAACAAAGCCTCTAATTTTAGAGGCTTTGTTGTATTTTTAACTAAACGCAATCCGTTAAGATTTTGGTAAATACTTATTGGGTACAGTACTGCTTGTCGTGTCAACAGACCAAGAAATACTTCCTCCACTGACAGCCCCTTTCCATATGACATTTTTATCAGAAATGACCGCTGGAACACCATCTGGATTGAATACGGCTGTAATGGCGGCATGCGCCTCATCAGTTGCCGTTACAGTGACTTTGGCAACATATTGTCCTTTAATGCTTGTATCAAGCGGTAAGCTCAGCGCATCTGCACCATCTTGAGTAGCGTTGGTGGAAGTCGCTGATAAATTGCCTAAGGATGATGCTTCTGCAATGGCAATTTGCGATGAACCAATTAAGTTTGAGGCTTCAGCAACCTTTGCACGGATTGTGTAGTCTTGATAAGCAGGGATTGCTACTGATGCCAAAACACCAACAATCGCCACCACAATCATCAGTTCAAGTAATGTAAAACCTTTTTGTACAGCGTGCATAACAGCTCCTTTATAATTTGCCTAGCAAGTTAAATCTATGTGTAATCACCACCATTATGCTAAGCCCTTACATAATCAAAGCCTCTAATTTCAGAGGCTTTGTTGTATTTTTAACTAAACCCAATCAGTTAAGCTTTTGGTAAATACTTACCAGGTACAGTACTGTTTACCGAGTCAACCTTCCATGTAACACTTCCTAAATTGACAGTGGCAGCCCATATGACAGTTTTACCAGAAATATCAGCTGGAACATTAGTTGTGCCGAATTTGGCTGTAATGGTAGCAGCCGTTGCTGAGGTTGCCGTTACAGTGACTTTGGCAACATATTGTCCTTTAATGGTTGTATCAAGAGGTAAGCCCAGCGCATCTGCAGCAGATGCAGTAGAGTTGCTAGAAGTCGCTGATAAAGTGCCTGATGCAGCGGCTTCTGCAATGGCTTCTTGCGATGGACCATTAAGTTTGATGCTTCAGCCACTTTTGCACGAGTGGTGTAATCTTGATAAGACGGAATGGCTACTGCTGCTAAAATACCAACAATCGCCACTACGATCATGAGTTCAAGTAATGTAAAACCTTTTTGCATGGATTTCATGAGACCT
>JBMSSY010000117.1:0-4541 GCA_049424605.1 Candidatus Methylopumilus sp. | reverse complement strand
TGATGAAAAAATCTCTCAGCAGTTTGCAGATATTGGCGCGCAACTTGGCGGCGGGGTTGACGATGATCAAGCCAGCTTTAAGTTGCGAACTTTAAGCAATGCCCGTGAACGCGATAAAGCACTCGATTTATATATCAAGATTCTGCAACATCCTGATTTCCCTGAGGCGGTGTTGGCGCGTGAAAAAGCGCGTGTGATTGCAGGGCTGAGAGAAGCCGCAACCCAGCCCGAAACCATTGCAGATAAAGCTTATAGCAAGGCTTTGTTTGGCAGTCACCCTTATGGATTTGATGCTGAACCAGAAAACATCGAAAGAATTAATCGTTATGATGTGCAGAAGTTTTATCAGCAGCATTATGGGGCGCAGGGTGCGGTGATTGCTTTAATCGGTGATATGAGCCATGCGCAAGCCATGCAAATTGCTGAGCAAATTTCCTTAGATTTGCCCAAGGCTGATAAGCCCGCCGCTTTGCCAGCCGTGGCTTACCCTACAGCGCCTTTTGAACAGCGTATTGCACATCCTGCCACGCAAGCCCATATTCTGCTTGGCTATCCAGGCATGAAGCGTGGCGACCCAGACTTTTTCCCTTTGTATGTAGGCAACTACATTTTAGGTGGTGGTGGCTTTGTTTCTCGTTTAACCGAAGAGGTACGCGAAAAGCGCGGTTTGGTGTATAGCGTCTATAGTTACTTTATGCCCATGGCTGAATTAGGCCAGTTCCAAATTGGCTTGCAAACCAAGCGTGACCAAGCAGATGCGGCTTTAAGCTTAGTGCGTGAAACTTTGAATCAATTTATCAAGGGTGGCGTGACCGAGGCCGAGTTGAAAGCAGCCAAACAAAATATTGTGGGTGGCTTTCCTATGCGGATTGATAGCAATGGCAAGATTTTGGATTATCTGGGCTTGATTGGTTTTTATCATTTGCCGCTTAGTTATTTGGATGACTTTAACCAAAATGTCAGCAAGGTCACCAGTGCGCAAATTAAGGAAGCGTTTAGTCGGCGCATCAATCCCAACAATATGGTGACGGTGGTGGTCGGTGGCGACGAACAAAGCAAATAATACCGTTCGTATTAGCGCTGGAGAATGGCGTAGCCGCTTACTCAAATTTCCTGATGTGGATGGTCTGCGCCCAACCCCTGATCGCGTGCGTCAAACAGTGTTTAACTGGCTAGGGCAAGAATTAGATGGCTTAAGCTGTTTGGATTTGTTTGCGGGCACTGGGGTGATGGGCTTTGAAGCCTTATCTCGCGGCGCTAAGCAAGTAGTGCTGATAGAAAAATCGCGGCCAGCTTATCAAGCATTGCTTGAAAATAAAGCCAGTTTAAATGCGCTCAATGCCCAAATTGTTAACCTTGATGCCTTGCAGTTTCTTAAGCAAAATCAACAAAAGTTTGACCTGATTTTTTTAGACCCGCCTTATCACCAAGACTTGTTAAACCAAGCTTTACCTCTGCTTAAATCATCTTTATCTGAAGATGCTTTAGTTTATGTAGAGGCTGAATTTGCATGGACTGATAGCGCAGAATGGCAAGTCTATAAACAAGGCAAAGCGGGCAATGTGTTCTATCACTTATTAAAAGCCATATAGCCTGTTAGAATTGGACTATTGACCGCTGTTAGCGGGTCGCAATTTGGCTAATATCATGCAAAATAATCTAAAAGTTGTTTATCCAGGCACATTTGACCCCATTACCATGGGGCATGAAGATATTGTGCGCCGTGCCGCCAGTTTGTTTTCCGAAGTGGTGGTGGCGGTAGCCAGCAATCCTGGTAAAAAGCCATTTTTTGATTTGAATGAACGAGTTGAAATGGCCAGTCGGGTGCTCAAAGATTGCCCCAATGTTAAAGTCATCGGCTTTTCAGGTTTATTGATGCAGTTTGTACAAGATCAGGGCGCTCGCGTGGTGATTCGCGGCTTGCGCGCCGCATCAGATTTTGAGTATGAATTTCAATTGGCTGGGATGAATCGAAAACTCTACCCGCAGGTTGAGTCCGTATTTTTGACGCCCTCTGAACAATTTATGTTTATTTCCTCAAGCTTGGTACGTGAAGTTGCCATGTTGGGCGGAGATGTCACGCAATTTGTATCACCCCATATACAAGCATGTATTAATGCGAAGTTGAAAAAATAAAGAAAGTGACACGGCTGTATGGCATTAATGATTACTGATGAATGCATTAATTGTGATGTTTGTGAGCCAGAATGTCCCAATGGTGCGATTTATCAAGGTGAGTCTATCTACGAGATAGACCCAAACTTATGTACTGAATGCGTTGGGCATTACGATAAACCACAATGCCAAAAAGTTTGCCCTATCGACTGCATCCCGTTTAATCCAGACGTGGTTGAAACCAAAGAGCAGTTGCAAGCAAAATATCAACGGCTAATGGCGGCTAAATAGATTTAATTGAAAGGAAGCAATTATGCGCATGCTACATACTATGTTACGTGTTGGTAACTTAGAAAAATCAATCAAGTTTTATACTGAAATTTTAGGGATGAAAGTGCTACGTCAGCATGATTTCCCAGAGGGTCAATTCACTTTAGCTTTTGTCGGCTATGGTGATGAAAAAGACCACACAGTGTTAGAACTGACCTACAACTATGGCGTTGAAAGCTATGACATGGGCAAGGCTTACGGTCATGTGGCGATTGAGGTGGATGATGCGTATGCGACCTGCGAACAAGTCAAAAAAGCGGGGGGTAAAGTGGTGCGTGAAGCTGGCCCGATGATGCACGGCACCACGGTGATAGCCTTTGTTGAAGACCCTGATGGCTACAAAGTGGAGTTTATTCAAAAAGGTACTTACTAATCGCGCTGTCTTTGCAATAAAAAAGCCTGTGAGATTAGAAGAGTCTCACAGGCTTTTTTATGCGTGCTAGTTTTTTACTCGAAGAAATCTTTTACTTTATCCAACCAACCTTTAGCCCGTGGGCTATGTTTGCCAGAGTCTTGTTGATTAATCGCCTCTAGCTCACGCAACAATTCACGTTGTTTTTCATTGAGTTTGACTGGTGTTTCAACCACAACATGACACATTAAGTCGCCATGTTGATTGCTACGCAACGGTTTGATGCCCTTGCCACGTAATCTAAAAGTTGCGCCAGTTTGGGTTTCTGCTGGAATCTTCATTTTGGCATGACCATCTAGCGTCGGGATTTCAATTTCGCCACCCAGTGCGGCAGTGGTAAAGCTGATAGGCATTTCACAATGCAAATTGCCGCCTTCGCGTTGGAAGATTTCATGCGGTTTTAAATGCACCACCACATATAAGTCGCCAGTTGGGCCGCCATTAACGCCCGCTTCACCTTCACCTGATAAGCGAATACGATCACCTTCATCTACCCCTGATGGAATTTTCACCGATAAGGTTTTGTGTTCTTTAACACGACCATCGCCATGACAGCTTGGGCAAGGGTCTTTGACCATGCGGCCGCTACCATGACATTTTGGACAGGTTTGTTGCACAGAGAAAAATCCCTGTTGCATACGTACTTGGCCGTGGCCTTGGCAAGTGCTACAGGTCACTGGCGAGGTGCCAGCTTTAGCGCCAGTGCCGTTACAAGGCGCACATTTTGACATCACAGGAATGCGGATTTTGGTTTCTGTACCGCGTGCCGCTTCTTCTAGTGAGATTTCCATGTTGTAACGTAAATCTGCGCCACGGTAGACGTTGGAGCGGCGACCACCGCCGCCTCCGCCACCAAAGATGTCACCAAAAATATCACCAAAGGCATCGCTAAAGTTACCAAAGCCAGCGCCACCAGGGCCAGGCCCTGCGCTTGGGTCAACGCCCGCATGACCATATTGGTCATAAGCAGCACGTTTTTGGCTATCTGACAGCATCTCATAAGCTTCTTTGGCTTCTTTGAAGTTTTCTTCCGCTTTAGGATTGTCAGGATTGCGGTCAGGGTGATGCTTCATCGCTAGTTTGCGATAAGCCTTTTTAATTTCTTCTTCTGAAGCATCTCGGTTAACGCCGAGCACTTCGTAATAGTCACGTTTTGCCATGATTTGTCTTTATCGTTTTAAGAGTTGAGCTAAAAATGCAAGAAAGCACATCCACGCTTTTGACGAGGATGTGCTTAGCTTTACTGATAAAAAAGATTATTTTTTATCAGTTTTGACTTCTTCAAACTCTGCATCCACTACTTCAGCGTCTACCGTTTTTTCGCCTTGTGGTTGTGCCTCAGCACCACCTGCTTGTTGCTGGGCTTGTTGCTCAGCGTAAACTTTCTCGCCTAGTTTTTGTGATGCTTCCATCAATGCGTTGGTTTTAGCTTCAATGGTTTCTTTATCACCATCTTTGAGCACATCTTCAACTTCTTTAATTGCAGCTTCAATTTTTGCTTTTTCGTCAGCATCTAATTTATCGCCATGCTCAGTTAAAGATTTCTTCACGCTGTGTATCATGCCATCTGCTGCATTACGGGCATCAACCAATTCACGCAAGGCTTTGTCTTCATCCGCATGTGCCGCAGCATCTTCTTCCATGCGTTTAATTTCTTCTTCAGACAAGCCTGAGTTTGCCTTAA
>JBMSSY010000116.1:0-4547 GCA_049424605.1 Candidatus Methylopumilus sp. | reverse complement strand
TGTCATCAGCGCTCAATACTAGCTGCACCGAGGCGATACGCTCACAAGCCAAAAAAGTATCTAGCGTCCATGCAATCATAGGACGGCCTAACAAAGGCAGATACTGTTTAGGTAAAACAGTCGCCATACGGCTACCAGAGCCAGCCGCAGGGATAATAACGTGGAATTTTGCCATGGGTGTTATTGAAAAGATGGCAAGAAATAGACTGCGTGCTAGGCCAGTAGCGCTTGATGCTGAAGAATCGCATCCTTCACGATGGGTTCCAAGCCTTGACCTTGATGGGCTTGGGTATGTTCAATCAATTGCAAACGCATACTTAAAGCCCAAAAACGCTTGAGGTGCATCGCGATGTCTTTTTTGGCCTGCTCCGCATCAGGAGAGGACTTAAAAAATGCACCAATTTGATTGGCCATGGTTATCAACTGCTCGATATTCATTACATTTCCTCGGACTTACATTTTTTAATATTTAATTTTAACAAAGGCGCTGTGCATGGGTATACACCACAAACTGCTCAGATCGCGCAAAACCCAGCAATGTTACGCCACATTGTTCAGCGACTCTAATCGCTAAACCTGTTGGGGCAGAAATCGCCACCAACATCGCCACACCAGCAACCGCGACCTTTTGCACCATTTCGTAACTGGCGCGGCTGGTGGTTAATACAAAACCAGCTTCATGCGCTTGTTTAGCTCTCGCCCCTAGTAATTTATCTAGTGCATTATGTCGCCCAACGTCTTCGCGCACCATGGCGATTTCACCGTTAGGCTTCACCCAAAAACTGGCATGGGTAGCGCCAGTTGCGGCCTGTAATACTTGCTGACTACTGGCATTTTTAAGTGCCTGAATCACCGCAGCGCTGCTAAATACCTGCTCAGATAGATTGCGCTGCTCAGGCAAACGTAGCGCTTGCGCTAAACTTTCTGCCCCGCAAAGGCCACAACCAGTGCGCCCTGTCATACTACGACGTCTATCTTTTAGCTGATAAAAGCGCTCAGCAGCAATCTCCATCCGCAATTCAATGCCTGTTGTTTGCGTCACTAGCTCAATGGCATATAACTGTTTAGGGCTGCTTAAAATGCCTTCTGCCAGCGAAAAACCTAAAGCAAAATCTTCTAAATCTTGCGGACTTGCCAGCATCACTGCATGCGAAATGCCGTTATAAATCATGGCGACTGGCACTTCTTCAGCTACACAATCCTCAAGCGACTGAACCTCACCCGCTTGCCATTTTTGCACGCGCAAGCGACTAACAGCCGACTGAGCAATGATGTCCGATGATAAAAGATCTAGTGTTTTAAAGTCGGACATTCATGCACAAATTAAACGTTGGCTTCAGTTTTTGAGTGTTGCACAAATCCAATTTGCGCTTCACTAAAGTCTTTGTATTCGCGTTGCCATTCAGATAGCTGCGATACTTTTGTTAACTGCACCGCGGTGACCTTAAACTCAGGACAGTTAGTGGCCCAATCTGAGTTATCAGTCGTGATGACGTTTGCACCAGACTCTGGGTGGTGGAATGTGGTGTAAACCACGCCAGGCTGAACGCGCTCGGTAATTTTAGCGTGCAACACGGTTTCGCCAGCACGACTAGTAATCCCAACCCAATCACCGTCTTGAATGCCGCGATCTTCTGCGTCATGCGGATGAATTTCAATCACATCTTCAGTGTGCCAAGCAACGTTATCGGTACGGCGTGTTTGCGCGCCAACATTGTATTGAGAAAGAATACGCCCTGTAGTCAAAATCAAAGGATATTTAGCATTTACTTTTTCAGTAGTTGGTACATATTCAGTGATAAAGAACTTACCTTTACCGCGAACAAACTCATCAATATGCATGGTTGGCGTACCTTGTGGATGGCTGTCATCACACGGCCATTGCACACTACCAAGCTCGTCTAATTTCTTAAAGCTCACGCCTTTAAAAGTTGGTGTTAAGGCTGCAATTTCATCCAAGATATCTGAGGCATGGTTGTAGTGCATAGGGTAGCCTAATGCTGTTGAAAGCTTAGCGGTCACTTCCCAATCTTCAAAACCATTTTTAGGCGTCATCACACGGCGCACAGGTGAGATGCGACGTTCTGCGTTGGTAAATGTGCCTGATTTTTCTAAGAATGAGGCGCCAGGGAAGAATACATGAGCATACATCGCGGTTTCATTGAGGAATAAATCCTGCACAATCACGCATTCCATAGATTCCAGCGCATGTGTGACGTGCTGGGTATTTGGGTCAGATTGCACAATGTCTTCGCCCACACAATACAGCCCTTTAAAACTGCCCCCAATGGCTTGATCCAACATATTGGGGATACGTAAACCCGGCTCTTTGCTGAGCGGGCGACCCCAAGCGGCTTCAAATAATGCACGGGTAGCGTCATCAGATACATGGCGATAGCCCGGAAACTCGTGAGGCATAGAACCCATATCGCATGATCCTTGTACATTATTTTGTCCACGCAATGGATTAACGCCCACACCTTCACGACCAAGGTTAGCGGTTGCCATCGCAAGGTTGGCTATCCCCATCACGGTGGTAGAACCTTGGCTATGCTCAGTCACGCCCAAGCCGTAGTAAATCGCAGCATTACCGCCTGTTGCGTACAATCTTGCCGCCGCTCTAAGCTCCTCTGCTGGTACACCAAGCGCCTCGCTCAGCGCCTCTGGTGAGTTTTCTGCTTTGGCTGCAAAGTCACGCCAAAGTATATAAGAATCCCATTCACAGCGCTCTTTCACAAAGGCTTCGTTAACTAAGCCTTCAGTCACAATCACATGTGACATTGCAGAAATCAAAGCAACGTTAGTCCCTGGACGTAGTTTTAAGTGGTAGTCAGCTTTAACATGTGCTGATGAAACCAAGTCAATTTGACGTGGATCAGCCACAATCAATTTAGCGCCTTGACGTAAACGGCGCTTCATTTGTGAACCAAATACTGGGTGACCATCGGTTGGATTAGCGCCCATCACAAAAATCACGTCTGAATGCATGACTGAATCAAAAGTTTGTGTGCCTGCTGATTCACCTAGCGTTTGTTTTAGGCCGTAACCTGTTGGTGAGTGACAAACACGGGCACAGGTATCAACGTTATTAGTGCCGAACACAGCGCGCACTAATTTTTGGGTGACATACACTTCTTCGTTGGTGCAACGTGAAGAAGTAATACCGCCTATTGATTCTGCACCGTATTTAGCTTGAATACGTTTAATCTCAGACGCGGCGTAGTTAATAGCTTCATCCCATGAGACTTCTGTCCAAGCATCATGAATGCTCTTACGTATCATAGGGCTGGTAATGCGGTCTTGGTGGGTGGCATAGCCCCAAGCAAAACGACCTTTAACACATGAATGTCCGTGGTTTGCGCCGCCGTGCTTACTTGGCACCATGCGAACGACTTGCTCACCTTTCATCTCAGCATCAAAAGAACAACCCACGCCGCAGTAAGCACAGGTAGTGGTCACTGAATGCTCAGGTACGCCATGTTGCACCACTGATTTTTCAATCAAAGTGGCTGTTGGACAGGCTTGAACACAAGCACCACATGAAACACATTCGGACTCTAAGAAATTTTCAGTGCCAGAAGCCACTTTAGACTCAAAGCCACGTCCTTGTATGGTGAGCGCATAAGTGCCTTGCACTTCTTCACAAGCCCGCACACAGCGTGAACAAACGATACATTTAGAAGGATCAAACTGGAAATATGGATTTGAAGTGTCTTTTTCTGACTTGAGATGATTTTCACCTTCATAGCCATAACGTACTTCGCGCAAACCTACTGCACCCGCCATATCTTGCAACTCACAATCACCATTGGTGGCGCAAGTCAGGCAATCGAGCGGATGGTCAGAGATATAAAGCTCCATCACCCCTTTACGAATATTTGCCAACTTAGGCGTTTGTGTTTTGACTTTAATGCCTTCAGCCACAGGAGTGGTACAAGACGCTGGAAAGCCGCGGCGGCCTTCAATCTCCACCAAACATAAACGACATGAACCATAAGGGTCTAAGCTATCCGTTGCGCAAAGTTTAGGGACTGTCACACCACCTACCATGGCCGCATGCATAATCGAGGTGCCCTCTGGCACGGTGATTTGCGTGCCGTCTATCTCCAACGTAATGGTCTTGTCAGCGGTTTTTGCTGGGGTGCCGTAATCTGTATATTTACTCATGATGTATCTCCTAGCAGCCTTAAGCTACTTGGCCTTTCTCTAGGCCGAAGTCTTCTGGAAAATGATTCATTGCGCTCAGCACTGGATACGGTGTCATCCCGCCCAATGCACATAAGGAACCATTTAGCATGGTGTCACTTAAATCACGCACCAAAGTGATATTTTGGGCATGGTCTTGTTTGGCGATGATTTTATCCATCACCTCAACACCGCGTGTTGAGCCAATACGACATGGCGTACATTTGCCACAAGACTCTACTGCGCAAAATTCAAAAGCGTAACGTGCCATTTTGGCCATATCAACGCTGTCATCAAAAGCAACAACGCCGCCATGACCAAGCACAGCCCAAATCTCTGTAAACTTTTCGTAATCTAGAGGT
>JBMSSY010000115.1:0-4558 GCA_049424605.1 Candidatus Methylopumilus sp. | reverse complement strand
TTGCAAAGCTTAATAGAGGAGGGGGTAGTTGACCCTTATTTTGGGCAATATCTGGCGCATCAGACTTTTAAAACATGGCTGGTAGGCAAGGATGAATTTAGCAAAATCAACTCGCCTATTACCCACCAATCCAGCCCGATGGTGGGTGTAGAAGTTATCAGCACAAATTAAGCCTCAGGCGAGGCTGAGTGACTGAATTGAAAAGAAACTAGCATTCGCGAGCGCTTTTCTATATAATCGCGACCTTTCCACCTTGGCTCACTGTTTCGCTGTGCAGGAGCCTTTTAATCCAAAAGGAGTTTACATGCGGCATTATGAAGTAGTATTTATCGTCCATCCGGACCAAAGCGAGCAAGTGCCTGCGATGATCGAACGTTATCGTACTCTTGTGACTTCAAATGGTGGTGCTATGCACCGCCTTGAAGACTGGGGCCGTCGTCAAATGGCTTACCCTATTCAAAAAATCCACAAAGCGCATTACGTGCTCATGAACATTGAATGTAATCAGTTTGTTTTAGATGAACTTGAACACGCATTCAAATTTAATGATGCTGTGTTGCGCCACCTGACAATGGCGACCAATGACGCTGTAGTTGCACCATCACCAATGATGAAAGAAGAGAAATCTAAATCAGTATTGGGTAAAGATGAAGCTGCGCCAGCTGCTGAGGAAGTCGCTGTTTAAGTGAGTCGCACAATGCTGGCGACTAATTTATTAGTCATTGAGGGTGAAGTTGTTCAAATTGAAACACTTCGCTACACACCAGCAGGGATACCGTTGTTGAGTTTTGTATTACGCCATCTCTCTGAACAAATTGAAGCAGGGATGCAACGTAGGGTTGAATGTGATGTAAATGCAATGGTCATGGGACCGTTAGCAGAAAAGTCACAAAGCATTAAAGTTGGAGCTTTGATTAAAGCCTCTGGTTTTCTTGCCAAACGCAGCCTAAAAAGCACACAACTGGTCATGCACATTAATACATTAGATGCTATTTGAAATAGCTAAATCAATATTTAAAGGATTACTAACATGGCACGTGATATGTTTAAACGCCGCCGCTACTGCCGTTTTTCAGCAGAGGGCATTAAAGAAGTAGATTACAAAGACGTAGATCTATTAAAAGATTTCATTACAGAAAACGGCAAGATTATTCCTGCACGTATTACTGGTACAAAAGCAAAATACCAACGTCAGTTGACATCAGCTGTGAAACGCGCGCGTTTCCTAGCTTTGTTGCCATACACTGATAAGCACTAAGGGGAAAACCATGCAAATTATCTTATTAGAAAAAGTAGTGAACTTGGGTAACCTTGGCGATATCGTTAAAGTTAAAGATGGTTACGGTCGTAACTTTTTAATCCCTCAAGGTAAAGCAAAACGTGCAACAGAAGCTAACAAAGCTGAATTTGCTGAGCGTCGTGCAATCTTAGAAAAACAACAAGCTGATTTATTGGCTGCAGCGGCTAAACGCGGTGAGAAACTTGCTGGTTACTTGCTACAAGTAACGCAAAAAGCGGGTGTTGATGGTCGTTTATTCGGTTCAGTTGGCAATGGCGACATAGCTGAGGCATTAACTGCTGCTGGCTTTGAAGTGGCTAAATCAGAAGTGCGTTTGCCAAATGGCCCATTGAAGGCTGTTGGTGATCACGCGGTCAGCATTGCATTGCACCATGACGTAGTAGTGGATATCACTGTTTCAGTTTTGGGTGAAGCATAAGCAATAAATTAAGCTAAGGCTTAATCTAAAAAGGCTACTTCGGTAGCCTTTTTTATTGCCGTTTTTTGTTTTGTAGGCCGCCTTAACCGTCAGCGTTTCAGTTTATAATGCTGGCATGGCTGAAGACTCATTAGAATCGTTAAAACTCCCCCCTAACTCGGTAGAAGCAGAGCAGTCGGTGCTTGGCGGCTTGCTGCTTGAGAACGAGGCGCTTGATAGGATTGCAGATATTCTCAATCAGGCTGACTTTTATCGTCACGACCATCGCCTTATTTATACGCACATTGCTAAGCTGATCGAGCAAAATCGTCCTGCTGATATTGTGACCGTGGCTGAGTCGCTTGAAAACTCAGCCGAGTTATCCAGTGTAGGCGGCATCGCCTACTTGGGCGCTTTAGCACAAAACACCCCAACTGCTGCCAATATTCGCCGTTATGCTGAAATCGTGCGTGAGCGTTCGATTATGCGTAAGTTGGTCGAAGTTGGCTCTGGCATTGCCGAGAGTGCTTATAACCCGCAAGGGCGAGATGCACAGCAATTGCTTGATGAAGCTGAGGCTAAAATTTTCCAAATCGCCGAAAGCGGCAACCGCGGCTCGCAGGGCTTTGTGAATATTCAAAGCCTGCTACCACAAGTGGCTGACCGCATTGATTATCTCTATCAACGCGAAAACCAAGGCAGTGTGACTGGTATTCCAACAGGCTTTGATGATCTCGATGAGCGTACATCAGGCTTCCAGCCTGGTGATTTAATTATTGTCGCGGGCCGTCCTTCTATGGGTAAAACCGCGTTCTCACTCAATATTGCCGAAAATGTCGCCCTAGATACCAAAAAGGCCGTGGCTGTATTCTCCATGGAAATGGGCGCCACCCAACTTGCTACCCGTATGATAGGTTCTGTTGGTCGATTAGACCAACACCGTATGCGTAATGGCAATTTGGAAGATGAAGACTGGGCGCGCCTCACCACAGCGCTGGGCAAGCTCAATGATGCCCCTATCTTTATTGATGAAGGCGCTGGTTTGAGTTCATTTGATGTGCGTGCGCGTGCGCGCCGCTTGCATAGACAAACAGGTGGTTTGGGTCTGATTGTTGTCGATTACTTGCAATTAATGTCAGGCGCTTCTGGTCGCGCCAGTGAAAACCGCGCAACTGAGATTTCAGAAATTTCACGCTCACTTAAATCACTTGCTAAAGAGCTGGATGTGCCAGTGGTGGCCTTGTCGCAGCTTAATCGTAGCGTTGAGCAACGTCCAGATAAACGCCCTGTGATGTCGGATTTACGCGAGTCTGGCGCGATTGAGCAAGATGCCGACTTGATTTTATTTATCTATCGTGACGAGGTTTATAACCCTGATTCTGAAGATAAAGGAACGGCTGAAATTATTATTGCCAAACAGCGTAACGGCCCGATAGGCCGCGTTCGCTTGACCTTCTTAGGTCAACATACCCGCTTTGAGAATTTCGCTTCTGGCAACGCACACATGGGCGATGATTACTAAGCATTACTATGCGTCCTATACAAGCCACCATTCATCTGAGCGCCTTAGCACACAACTTAGCGCTTGCTAAATCTAAAGCACCTAATGCCAAGCTGATGGCGGTGGTGAAAGCCAATGGTTATGGTCATGGCCTGCTTAATGCCGCCAATGGCTTAAAACAAGCAGATGGCTTTGCCATCCTTGGTTTGGACGAAGCGATCACCCTTAGAAATGCTGGATACAAGCAAACCATCTTGATGCTAGAAGGTTTTTTCTCTGCTGATGAGCTAGCCGTGATTTCTGAGCATTCCATTAGCGTAGTGGTGCACTCTGATAAGCAAGTGGAAATGCTTAAAAACGCAAAACTTGCTAAGCCTATTTCTGTTCATCTAAAAATCAATACAGGCATGAATCGACTAGGCTTTAAGCTGGAAAATGTTGAGTCTGTATTGGCAGCTCTTAAAGCTTGTCAAAACGTTGCCGATATTACCTTGATGAATCATTTTGCGACAGCAGATGAATCGCTAGGCATCGCAAAGCCTTTAGCGCTGTTTAATGAGGCAAGCAAAGCCCATCAATATCCGCGCTCACTGGCTAATTCCGCTGCCTTATTGCGCTTTCCCGAAGCGCATGCAGATTGGGTGCGGGCGGGCATTATGTTGTATGGCTCTTCACCGTTTACTTCGCAAGCGGCCAGCGATTTGGATTTAAAACCTGTGATGTGTTTAAGCAGTGAAATTATTGCGGTACAAACCCTCGCGGTTGGTGATGCAGTCGGCTACGGAAATCGCTTTATTGCCCATAAGCCCATGCGTATAGGCATTGTGGCTTGCGGTTATGCAGATGGATATCCTCGACATGCACAAACAGGCACACCTATCTGTGTGGCAGGAAAACGCACGCAGACCCTAGGCCGTGTATCCATGGATATGTTGTTTGCCGATTTAAGCGATATTCCACAAGCCGATATTGGCACAGTTGTTGAGCTATGGGGCAATCAAGTGTCAGTAGATGAAGTTGCTGAGGCTGCTGGCACCATTAGCTACGAACTGCTTTGCGCGCTGTCGCCACGTGTTCCTTTAAAAGTGCTGAGCTAAGATGGCCAAAGCAAAAACGGTTTATAGCTGCACCGAATGTGGTGGTCAGTCATCCAAATGGCAGGGGCAGTGCCCTAGCTGCATGGCTTGGAACACCTTGGTTGAAACAGTCGCTGAAACCTCAAGCGCCAGCCGTTTTGCCCCTTTGGCTGCCGCCAGCACTATCCAAAAATTAACCGACGTTGAGGCAGCTGAAACACCGCGCCAAGCCACATGGATTGCCGAGTTTGACCGTGTATTGGGCGGCGGTCTTGTGCCGGGCG
>JBMSSY010000114.1:0-4788 GCA_049424605.1 Candidatus Methylopumilus sp. | reverse complement strand
CATCGCTTGGGCAATTTTCACCCCCATATGCCCAAGACCGCCTAGGCCAACAATGCCCACCTTGTCGCCTTTTTTGACCTGCCAATGACGCAAAGGTGAATAAGTGGTGATGCCAGCACAAAGTAATGGCGCGGCTGCCGCTGGGTCTAATTTCTCAGACACATGCAGTACGAAGCGCTGATCAACCACGATATGGTCAGAGTAACCGCCATAAGTGCTTTTGCCCGTGTGCTTATCAGGACTGTTATAGGTAAAGACTGTTGAGTCACAAAACTGCTCTAAATGGTCTTGGCAATCAGGGCAAACTCCACAAGAATCAACCATACAGCCAACGCCCGCCAAATCGCCTACTTTAAAGCCTTTAACAGCCTCACCCACCTGAGTGACACGTCCAATAATTTCGTGACCCGGCACCATAGGATAAGCAGAACCACCCCACTCGTTTTTCACCTGATGAATGTCGCTATGGCAAACACCACAATACAGAATATCAATCTGAATATCGCTGGCGCCTACTTCACGCCTTTCAAACTGAAAAGGGGCGAGTGGTTTTTTGGGGTCATACGCTGCGTATGCAATACTTTTTTTCATTGTTTACTTTCTTAATATTGAGATTAATTTCATCAAAGGATGACTTACATTTCCAAACAAATTTTGCCAAAGTGCTTGTTAGTTTCTTGATATTGGAAAGCCTGCACAATATTTTCTAGCGGGAATACTTTATCCACAATTGGGCGCATCTTATTCGCATCAATGGCTTTCACCATGTCTTGCTGTTGCGTGCGATTACCAACAATCAGGCCTTGCAAGCGTAGTTGCTTAATCAAAGCTGTCACAATAGATACTTCACCGCCTAGACCTGTCAGAATCCCAATCACCGAAATATGCGCGCCAACACGGGCAGCAAGCATAGATTGATCTAAAGTCGCTGGACCGCCGACTTCGACTACATGATCAACCCCGCGACCCCCCGTGATTTCACGGGCAAGCGTTCCCCACTCAGTAGTTTTACGGTAATTAATCAGATGATCAGCCCCTAGCGCCTTTAATCTATCGAGTTTTTCATCACTGGAAGAAGTCGCAATCACTGTCGCACCAGCCATTTTTGCAAACTGCAAAGCAAAAATAGAAACCCCACCAGTGCCTTGTATCAGCACAGTGTCTCCCGGCTTAAGAGCATCATCCGACATCAAAGCGCGCCATGCGGTCAGTGCCGCCGTAGTTAGCGTAGATGACTCGACATGGCTCCAGCCTTTAGGTGCCAGCGTAAATGCGTTGGTAGAGGCGGTGACTGTTTCACGCGCATAGCCATCAACACCATCCCCTGGCGTGGTTGCAAAGCCTTCAACCAGCGGCTCACCTGCCAGCCAAGTTGGGAAAAAAGTGCTCACTACGTGATCGCCCACCGCAAACTCGGTCACGCCATCACCAACCGCAGTCACCACACCAGCGCCATCCGCCATTGGAATCCTTGGCTCAACAGGCCCCCACATACCGCTTACCACAGCAAAGTCGTGATAATTAAGCGAGTTGGCATGCAGCCTCACCGTAATCTCGCCCGCCTTGGGGTCCTTAGCTGCTCGAGTGCCCACAGTGACTTTGTCATAGCCACCACCAGTTTGAAGAATAATCGCTTTATTTTGCATAACAGCCCTTTCTAAAATCAAAGTAATCAATCAGCCATCATTATGAAAAAAACATCCGCATTAATCCAATTGAATATTTTTAAGGTCAACATAAGAATTTTTAATATTTAGAATACCAGCCTTTGAGAATATAATTTGTATGCATATGAAACAGATTCTAGTCTATTCAGATTCAATCTCATGGGGCATTATTCCTATGTCGCGCCGTCGTTTTGATTTCAATCAACGATGGCCTGGCATTTTGGAACATCAGCTCAATCAAGCAGGGAAAAATGTACGGGTAATTGAAGACTGCCTCAACGGCCGCCGCACCATGTACGAAGACCCAATCAGACCGGGCAGAAACGGGCTAATCGGTTTAGGCCAGCGTATAGAGGTCAACTCCCCACTCGACTTAGTCATCTTAATGTTGGGCACCAATGATTTTCAGGTCAACCATGCGCACACAGCGCTAGACGCCAAAAATGGCATGCGCGCACTGATTAATGCGATTAGAAACACCCAACTAGAACCCGGCATGAAGATGCCCGAAATACTGGTGATTGCACCGCCACCCATCCTTGTGCCTCAAGGCGATATCGCCGCCAAGTTTGAAGGCGCGCAGCATAAGTGCATTGGGCTGGCAGCAGCCTATCAAGACTTATGCCAAGAGCTGCACTGTCACTTTTTTGATGCGGCCTCGGTGACCAGCTCAAGCAAAGTAGATGGCGTGCATTTTGATATCGACCAACATTTGATTTTTGGCAAGGCCATCAGCACATTGATTAATCAGATATTGCTATAAACAATAAAAAAAGGCCGTGCAAAACACAGCCTTTGTTAACACTACAATTGCTACATTATTTACAGCAAGTGTTATTCTCAGTGCTACCGCCCTCTTGTTTTTTACTGCAACAAGAACAGCCACAAGCGCATTTACCCTTAATGAGATACTTAATTAATGCGGCGATTGAAAGTACCAAAGCAACATTCATCAGCATACACATCACAACAGCGTGCATAGGGATCTGACCATTAAAAAATTCATGCATTACTCAATCTCCTCACATTGATAAGACTTACCGTTACAATGTGGTGGCAATGCATAGATTTTCAAGACTTCAAGACAAGGAAAACAAAATGATTACATTTTTAGCACAATGGGTAGCCACCACCATTGCCCTATGGGCAAGCGCTTATATGTTTAACGGGATTAAATTTGAATCGCTTGGCGCGCTGATTGTTTCAGCATTGCTACTAGGCTTTGCCAATAGCCTGATCAAACCACTATTAATTGTGCTCACGCTACCCATCACCTTTTTCACATTTGGCATTTTCTTACTGGTGATTAATGGTGCCGTGTTATTGCTAGTCAGCTATCTAGTCAAAGGCTTTATTGTTTCTAGCCTAGGCACCGCAATACTCGCCAGCATTGCGGTTAGCCTTATCAGCTTCTTGATTCGAATAGCGCTGGTTGGCGATGTTGTAGTCACCAGCACATCAAGCAAAGGGCCTTGGATTTAGCCCTGTTAGCCTAATTAAAACTCATACTCAGCTTGCATTCTGAAAGTACTATTTGGCGCAGCATCTGACACGCCAAATAGAAGAGCGGCATTGTATTTAAAGGCTTGCTTTACGCCTATATCGAACTTACCAAATACCGCGGGGCCCATACGGTGATTTTGAGCATTGGATGCATCCCAATTTCTCCAATCACCGACTTCGCCCATGCCCTGCAAGCCATATTCAAACTCTCTTTTCAAGCGGTACTTAACTTGCCACTGATAGCCCATTTCAGTAAAGCGATGTTCATCAGGCTGCTCTTTACCGATCTTGCGCTCAAATAATAAGTTACCATTGAGCTGTAATTTGCCAAATTCGGTTTGTAGCAAAGGACCCATTTTGATTTCATAGGGTGAGTTAGTGCGGTTCAAAGGCGCTTCAATTTCAAGGATAAAGCCCAAATCAACAGGATACTTTCCAGTTTCAGTGAGCTGGAATTTGTTTTCCCACTCACCTATAGATACCCGCTCACCATCACCGATTTCACGTTTAAAATACACCTCGGTAAACCAAAAGCTATTGACGCCATAACCTAAGCCCAAACTAGTGGTTTGCGCTCTAGTCCCATCCTGCTGTTTTGCATTGGCGTATTTAAAATCAATCTCTCGCTCGCCTTCTTCCACGCGCGGGGTGTAAACGTAATCTGCTGGGCCTGCAAAAGCATTTGAGCAAACTTGTACGGCTAGAAATGTACAGATAACAACTTGTTGTAACTTATTCATATTCAATTCAATCTCTCTTAATGTTTATCTCGACTCAATTTCATTGCGACACTAATCAATAAAATTGTCATTCCAAAAAATAGTAATTGCAGACCCGTTGGCTCAGCGTCGTAGCCTGCAAACGCATGCAAGAAAGTCCCTAGCGCTGAATCCTGTGCAATCAAACGACTGCTGTCCCAAAGCGGCATAGCTAAATAGCTAATCACATCAGCCTGAATTAACAATTGCGCCACTTGAGACGCCATCCCAGCAGCCAGCAACAACACCATGGTGCCCGTTACTTTAAAAAACCAGCGTATTGGGATGCTAAGCAAGCCTAGATACAACAAAAACCCTATTGCACAACCGCCAGCAAGGCCTAGCAAGCCGCCAACCAAGGTAGTGTGCATAGAAGCACTATTCGCTGTGGCAATCCCATATAAAAACAGAACCGTTTCTGAACCCTCACGAAGCACAGCCAATGCCACAATCAAAAACAAGGCAGAAATCTCTGACCTACCCTCTTTAATATCCAAACCCGCTGAGTTGGCTTGTTTTGCAAATGCCTTACCATGATGCGACATCCAGATGTTGTGCCAAGCCAGCATCAGAATCGCTACACATAATATGAAAATATTAAATAGCTCTTGTCCAAAGCCACTCGCCATTTCGGCGATTAGGCTAGTGATACTGGCAACCACTCCTGCGCCTAATAAGCCAGCAAAAACACCCGCCCATATCCAATGACTTCTATTTTTGATGCCATGCGTAGCGGCTGAAATAATCCCGATGATTAATGCAGCCTCCAACACTTCTCTAAAAACAATAATGGCTGCGCCTAACATGCTTATTCCTTATATTTACTCTGCAATCACAACGCCTTGAGCAGGTTTTTCATT
>JBMSSY010000113.1:0-4982 GCA_049424605.1 Candidatus Methylopumilus sp. | reverse complement strand
GCGGAATGCCAGAGCAGCAAGGTTTATATAGTCCATCTAACGAGCGTGATGCCTGCGGTCTTGGTTTTGTTGCGCACATTAAAGGCAAAAAAAGCCACCAAATCGTGCAACAAGGTTTGCAAATTCTTGCAAACTTAACCCATCGTGGTGCGACTGGTTACGACCCAAAATTGGGCGATGGCGCTGGGATTTTAATTCAGATGCCAGATGCTTTTATGCGCAAAGAAGCGGCTAAGCTCGGCATTAGCCTTCCTGTTGCTGGCAACTACGCTTGCGGTACCGCATTCCTCCCACAAACCAAAAACGGTCGTGAAGCTTGTGAGTCTATTGTGGCGCGCATCATCCACGAAGAAGCACAAACGCTATTAGGCTGGCGCGATGTTCCTCGCGATAACAGCAATATTGCACAAGCCGCAAAAGACGTTGAGCCAGTCATGCGTCAAGTATTTATTGGTCGCGGTGAAAACCTTGCTGATCAAAATGCTTTTGAACGTAAATTATTTGTGATTCGTAAACGCATCGAACATGAAGTACGTGCGCTGAAATTAGAAGATTCTGCTCAATTCTATTTCCCATCTTTGTCATCCAAAACCATCATCTACAAAGGCATGTTGCTGGCTAATGAAGTTGGCGTGTACTACCAAGATTTACAAGATGAAGACATGGTTTCTGCATTGGCTCTAGTGCATCAACGCTTTTCAACCAACACTTTCCCAGCTTGGGATTTAGCCCACCCATTCCGCATGATTGCCCACAACGGCGAAATTAACACAGTGCAAGGCAATATCAATTGGATGGCGGCACGTCACGAATCAATGCGCTCAGCTTTAATGGGCGAGGATTTAGAAAAGTTATGGCCATTGATTGTTGAAGGTCAGTCTGACTCAGCGGCATTTGATAATGCGCTTGAATTATTAGTCGCTGGCGGTTATTCATTACCACATGCCATGATGATGTTGATTCCTGAAGCGTGGTCTAACGAGAGCGCAAGCAAGTTGATGGATGCAGATCGCCGCGCTTTCTATGAATATCACGCAGCGCTGATGGAGCCATGGGATGGTCCAGCCGCGGTTGCCTTTACTGACGGCACGACAATTGGCGCAACGCTAGACCGTAACGGTTTGCGCCCAGCACGTTATTTATTAACTGACGATGATCATGTGATGATGGCTTCTGAAATGGGCGTATTGACCTTTCCAGAAGAAAAAATCATCAAAAAATGGCGCTTACAACCAGGCAAAATGTTGCTGATTAATCTTGAAGAAGGTCGCATTATTGATGATGCCGAAATCAAGAAGAGCCTTGCTGAAGCTAAGCCATACAAAGCGTGGATTGAAAAATCTCGTTATTCATTAGCAGATTTACCAAAGGTTGAAACTAAAGCAGCCATGGCGGCCAGCTTGCTTGATACGCAACAAGCTTTTGGCTACACCCAAGAAGATATTAAGTTTGTCATGCAGCCTATGTTGGCAAATGGTGAAGAGGCTTCTGGCTCAATGGGTAACGATAGCGCTTTATCTGTGCTATCCAACAAACCGAAAATTTTATATCACTATTTCAAACAATTGTTTGCTCAAGTGACCAACCCGCCTATCGACCCTATCCGCGAAGAGTTGGTGATGTCTTTAGTCACCTTTATTGGTCCTAAGCCCAATCTGTTGGCAATTGATGAAACTAACCCGCCTATGCGTTTAGAAGCCAGCCAGCCTGTGCTAACGCTAGAAGAGCTAGAGCAACTGAAAGCCATCGACACCTTAACGCAAAATCAATACCGCGCTTTGACCTTGGATATCACTTATCCAGTGGCAGAGGGTAAAGCTGGCATGAGTGCAGCGCTTGAAGCGTTGTGTGCGGCGGCAAGCCAAGCCGTTCGTGATGGCTTTAATCTACTGATTCTTTCAGACCGTGCGATCAGCAAAGATCGTTTAGCAATCCCAGCATTATTGGCTTGTTCAGCAACTCATCAATCATTAGTACGCGCAGGGCTACGAACCAGCACTGGCCTAGTGGTTGATACTGGTTCTGCGCGCGAAGTGCATCATTTTGCCTTGCTTGGCGGTTACGGTGCTGAGGCTGTTTGTCCTTGGCTGGCCTTCCAAAGCATTGCAGATATGGTGGGTGACGACACTTACCAAGCCAACAAAAACTTTATTAAGGCGATTAGCAAAGGCTTGCATAAAGTCATGTCCAAAATGGGCATTTCCACTTATCAATCTTATTGTGGCGCACAAATTTTTGAAGCCATTGGCTTAAACACAGCATTCATTGAAAAATACTTTACTGGTACAGCAACGCATATCGAAGGCATAGGCTTAGAAGAAGTTTCAACAGAAAGCTTCAATCTCCATAGCGCCGCATTTGGTAGCGATCCTGTATTGGCCAACGCGCTAGACGCTGGTGGTGAATATGCCTACCGTATCCGCGGTGAAGAGCATATGTGGACCCCAGATTCAATTGCAAAATTGCAACATGCAACCCGCACTGGCGAAGTGAGCACCTATAAAGAATATGCCAAACTGATTAACGACCAAAGCAGTCGTCATATGACATTGCGTAGCTTATTTGAAATCAAATCTGCTGGTGCACCTGTGCCATTAGCAGAAGTCGAATCAGCCAAAGAAATCGTTAAACGCTTTGCCACTGGCGCCATGTCTCTAGGCTCGATTTCTACCGAGGCGCATGCCACTTTAGCCATTGCCATGAACCGCATTGGCGGTAAATCCAACACGGGTGAGGGCGGCGAAGATCCTAAACGCTTTATTCCTGTGGCTAAAGCCAGCTCTATGGCAGAAGTCATCGGCGCAAGCTTGATCGAAAGAGACATTCCGCTACAAGCGGGCGATTCAATGCGCTCAAAAATTAAGCAAGTCGCTTCAGGCCGCTTCGGTGTTACCGCTGAATACTTGGCTAATGCAGACCAAATCCAAATCAAAATGGCGCAAGGTGCAAAACCTGGTGAAGGCGGTCAATTGCCCGGTCATAAGGTCAGTCCTTATATCGCCCAATTACGTTTCTCCGTACCCGGCGTGGGCTTGATTTCACCACCGCCACACCATGATATTTACTCGATTGAAGACTTGGCGCAGTTGATTCACGATTTGAAAAACGCCAATCCAAAAGCCGATATTTCTGTGAAATTGGTGTCTGAAACAGGCATTGGTACCGTTGCAGCGGGTGTTGCTAAAGCCAAATCAGACCACATCGTAGTGGCTGGCCATGACGGCGGTACAGGTGCATCACCTATTTCATCGATCAAACATGCAGGTACGCCATGGGAACTTGGCTTGGCTGAAACTCAGCAAACGCTCGTGCTTAACCAATTGCGTGGTCGCGTTACATTACAAGTTGACGGTCAAATGAAAACAGGCCGTGATGTATTGATAGGCGCATTATTGGGTGCGGATGAGTTCGGTTTCGCGACTGCACCGCTTGTGGTTGAAGGCTGCATCATGATGCGTAAATGCCATCTCAATACTTGCCCAGTAGGCGTTGCCACCCAAGATCCTGAATTGCGTAAACGCTTTACTGGTCAACCTGAGCACGTGGTGAACTACTTCTTCTTTATTGCTGAAGAAGTACGTGAGTTGATGGCTGATATGGGTATCCGTCAATTTAACGATTTAATCGGTCGCGCTGATTTGCTTGATATGCAAAAGGGCATTGACCATTGGAAACTGGCTGGACTCGATTTCAGCAAAGTATTCCATCAACCAAAAGTTGATCAAACCGTTTCATTGTTCCACAACGATGTTCAAGATCACGGCTTGAAAAATGCGCTTGATAATCAATTAATCGCGCTGGCTAAACCCGCCTTAGAAAAAGGTGAAAAGGTCAATATCGACTTGCCCATCACCAACACTAACCGCACTTGCGGCACGATGTTATCTAACCAAGTGGCAACACGCTACGGTCATGCTGGCTTGCCTGATGACACCATTAACATCAAGCTAAAAGGTACAGCAGGTCAAAGCTTTGCGGCATTCTTAGCGCACGGCATTAGCATAGAGCTGACTGGCGAAGGCAACGACTATGTAGGTAAAGGCTTATGTGGTGGTCGTATCGTCATCAAACCGCCTGTTGCATTCCGCGGCGCGGCGCATGAAAACATTATTGTGGGTAACACCGTGATGTACGGCGCGACCACAGGGGAAAGTTATTTCCGTGGCGTGGCTGGTGAACGCTTCTGTGTTCGTAACTCTGGCGCGAGTGCTGTAGTTGAAGGCGTTGGCAACCACGGTTGTGAATACATGACTGGCGGTACTGTTGTGGTGCTAGGTCAAACTGGCCTTAACTTCGCAGCAGGAATGTCTGGTGGCGTGGCTTATGTGTATGACGAAGATGGCATGTTCAACAAGCGTTGCAATATGGCCATGGTGACCCTTGAAAAAGTTGAACCAGCTTCATTATTCACTGCCGAAAGTATCAACCACTTAAATCAAGCAGATGAAACCATGCTGTTAGCGTTAATTGACAAGCATATTGCCTATACAGCTAGTGAGCGTGCCAAAGCTCTACGCGCTGACTGGGAAAACGCGAGAAACAAATTTGTAAAAGTAATGCCAAATGAATACAAACGCGCGCTTAAAGAGCTCGCTGCTGCCAAGAAGGAGGCTGCATAATCATGGGTAAAGTAACTGGCTTTATGGAATATGAACGTCTTTCAGAGGCTAATCTGCCCGTTACTGATCGCGTTAAAAACTACAAAGAGTTTGTGCTGCATCTGACCGATGAGCAAGCTAAAATCCAAGGCGCACGATGCATGGATTGCGGCATTCCTTTCTGTATGTCTGGCTGCCCAATCAACAACATCATTCCTGATTGGAACGATTTGGTTTATCAGCAAGACTGGCGTCAAGCGATTGATGTCTTGCATTCAACTAACAACTTTCCTGAATTCACTGGGCGTATTTGCCCAGCGCCTTGTGAAGCGGCATGTACGCTTAATATCAATGCCGATGCTGTAGGTATTAAATCTATCGAAC
>JBMSSY010000112.1:0-4985 GCA_049424605.1 Candidatus Methylopumilus sp. | reverse complement strand
ACCTGTTGGGTCACCAATCATTGGGTATTTAATCTTCTTGATTGTGTCAGAAGCATCAGCCCAAGCCTTGTGAGTGAAGTGAGTGTCTGTTGATACTGAGTAGATCTCAAGACCAATTTTTTGGAACTCTGGGTACAAATCAGCCAAATCGCCTAGTTCTGTTGGGCACACAAAAGTGAAGTCGGCTGGGTAAAATACAAAAGCTGACCATTTGCCTTTTAGATTGGCTTCTGTGATTTCAACAAACTTACCATTGTGGAAAGCTTGCGCTTTAAAAGGTTTAATCGTTGTATTAACTAATGACATAATAAAACTCCTTATTGAGTGGATAAAAACTACTGCAAAAAAACAAATTAACTATAAATTAAATTGGTTACAAAAAAATTTCTCGAATTTTTTGTTCACAATCATTTTCGAGTGAGTGCATTTTAAGGGCACGAAGTCCACAAGTAAAATCAATTGTTCTTATTGTTGCGATAAATTTACCTAATGAATTGAATCAAAAAAAACCCACTCAAACATCAAGTGGGCTATTAAAGAAACTCTATCAATATATTAAGCGTTAAACGCAGGCAGCTTAGACTGTGCTGAGAATTGCTGCGCTTCCAAGCGATACCATAGTTTTTGAAAGTTCTGTAAGGATTTAAGGTGGGCGTAAATGCGCGGCAAATAGCCGTTTCGGTGCAATTCAAGTAATACACTATCTTCCAAGGTGTTTAACTTAGCTTCATCAATGGCAAACATGCCATCGAAAGCAAGCGGGTCTTCAAGGCCATCAGGCATCAAATTGGCAGACACTGGTTGAAACAAACCAAAATCATTCAGCAATTTGGTAAATGCAGCGGTTGCTACAATATCAGCTTGGTAGCTTTGTAAAAACTGCTCTATCTTGCCCCAACGCTCTGTGGGCAGCTCGTCATCAAACAAGCGCACATAGTATTCGCTGGCTTGATTGCCTACATAATCCTTATCTACACAAACTAAAAGCTCATCATCCTCGCCTGCCTGACCATTCACAGTCGACATGCAAAACGGATGGCGGCGCACATAAGCGGGCAAATAATTATTCACATCCCAGCGCCACACCCTGCCATCGTGCTGAGCAAACAGACTCACCCCGCGCTCCAAGCCCACCAACACTACTGGCATAAAATCGCCATTGGATTGGGTAAATACAATCGGATAATCTGAGCTCGCCACAAAAAACTCAGTATAAGTCAGCGGTAAAATCTCATTCACAGCGGCAAAAGTTGGCACCTCGCCAAGGCTATGCATACGCACAAAATCATCACGATTAAGCGCATGTAGCTCCCGATAGCCAAACGGCGGGAAAATCTTCACCTCAGTTGAAACGCTCTTGTTTGCCATTTTTTTCTTTTGCGGCGCTAATTGAGCGTCTGCTTGATAGTTTTTTGCGGTCATCATTCAAAATACTCATTCATTAAGCGAGGTCTAAAAGACTGTTGAATACTTCAACTTACTGCGCAATAGTAAGTTGGATAAATTCAATTTCCTAATTAAATATTGTTAAATTATCTTAAATTATCTTAAAAGTGGCAACTTAAAAATAATAAGAGATGACGAGATCTGACCTATCAAAGGATAGAAGCGCAAGATGGCGAAAAAATCTGTTTTTTCTTTTTAAAACGCTAATCAATCATTTCGCAATAAAGCTTAGCGTCCAAAATGTGACTGAATGAAAAAAGGCCACTCCAAATGGAATAGCCTTTTTCTGCTACATCCGCAGAGCCTGCTTGGACGCCCGTTAAGTGAGGGTGGGCGTTAGTTTGACATTTCCCGATTTTTCTAAATATTGATTACTTTTTAGAGGCTAGGTTGATGTTCAAATATTCGCTAAAGAGCGCTTGCTAGATTATATTGAATCAATGTCAGCCAATATAGTTTGGGCATGATGTTGAATAAGGCCTTGATCGTCAGTGCTAATCTTAGCTAAATTTGCTGTCATCAATCGTGTACGAGGGTTTTGATTCAATGCATCGCTATGCTTAATCAAAAAATTCCAATATAAGGTGGTCATCGGGCAAGCTTGCTCGCCATATCGAATATCTGGTTTATATTGGCAGCGGTCACAATAATTGCTCATTCGTTTAACGTAAGCGCCGCTGGCAATATAAGGCTTACTTGTAAATCGACCGCCATTCGCAAAAAGTGCCATACCGACTACATTGGGTAACTCGACCCACTCGATGGCATCCACATAAACAGCGAGATACCATTCGGAAACTTGCTGTGGCAGGATTTCTGCCAACAAGGCAAAATTACCTGTAATCATTAAGCGCTGAATATGGTGGGCGTACCCATATTTGAGCGTTTGGCCGATGGTGTCTTTCATGCAGTTCATTTTAGTCTCGCCCGTCCAATACCAATTGGGTAAGGCGCGTTGATGCTGGTAAAAATTAGCCTGTGCCATCTGCGGCATATCGAGATAGTAAATCCCCCTGACAAACTCTCGCCAACCGATAATCTGCCTAATAAACCCTTCTACTGTCGCTAAGTCCAGTCCATTATTTTGATACGCATCTAACACCTTTTTGATGACTTCTCTTGGGTTGAGCAACTTCAAATTCAAACTACTTGAAAGTATAGAATGCCAGCCAAACGGGGTTTCTTTCCACATTGCATCTTGATACATGCCAAAGCTCGCTAGGCGATAGTTAACAAAATGGTCTAAAGCAAGCAAAGCTTGCTCCCGCGTCACAGGCCAAACAAAGTGCTCAAGTGAACCTGGATGTGCTGGATATTGACGGACAACAAAATCAAAAACTTCAAGCGTGATTTCATCCGCTGGGAAAGCAAGCGGCTCGTTAATCAAGCCTGGCCCGTTTTTAGAATAAGGCCTTCTATTTTGATCATCAAAGTTCCACTGACCACCAATAGGCTGAGAATCGCCATCCATTAACACATGATGTTTTTTACGCATGTATCGATAAAAATATTCTAATCTCAGCTCTTTTTTATCTGCCACCCAGTCACGAAACTCGGTATTGCTACAATAAAAATGATCGTCATCTAGCATTAGCAGATTTACATTTAACTCACGCGCCAAGTCCTCAAGTGCTAGCTTGAGCCTCCACTCGCCTGGCTCGATACATAGCAAATGCGTGATACGTTTTTCTATGAGTTGCTGCCGAAGCGCCTCTTGAATGGTCAAGGGAGATTCTTTGATATAGGTCAGTGGGATTTTTTTTGCTTGTAGTGTTTGCGCAAAATGTCGCATTGCCGATAAGAAAATGGCGATTTTAGCTTTGTGCGACCAAACGTAATCTGACTCATATTGAGATTCAATCATGATGACTTCATCTGTGCTGGCATCAAAATCAGCCAAGGCTGAACTATTGATGTCAAGCTGATCGCCTAAGATAAGCACTAATCTTTTCATGCGCTAATTTCACCCTGTATAGATTTTATTAATATTGTGTATGTATCAAGTCAGCGCTGTTTATTGAAATTTTTGGAGTTTCTACAAGCATTTGAGCAATACTTAACATCGTCCCAAACCAACTTCCATTTCTTTCGCCAGACAAAAGGACGATTGCAAGTTAAGCATATCTTGCTAGGAAAATTACTTTTTTTAATCACAAGCACAATCACATTAACAAAGTAATATTTAGTCCTACCACTACACACTTAGTTCAGCTGCAAAACAGTTAAGATGAACTAAGTCATATTCATTGTGCTCTTATAAACAATTCAAGAACAATTCAAATAATGTTACCGACCAGAGTTTACCTTTCAACATCTAGAGTCAAGCGCCTTGGGCAGATTAGAGAACTATTCTCTAATCACTCTGCTACCGATTTATCTGAACATTGGATAGGCGGCAGGGCTGAGGGATTAAGACGACTACAAGAAATCAAGCCTGCGCTTTATGGCAAAACACGCAACTACCTCAATGGCGCGGTCACACAATTATCCCCTTATCTTCGTCATGGCTGCATTTCTATAGCAGAGGCAATAAGGTATACCAAAGAAAAGTCCCCATCTGGCGGTGAAAAGCTTTTATTTGAGTTCGCTTGGCGAGATTATTGGCGCCATATTTGGTATATGAGCGGTGAGAAAATCCATTCAGAAATGGAGCCGCCCAAGGTAAAGCTGGGCAGAAACCAACTACCTCATGAAGTCACAGAAGCACAAACAAATTTGCCATGTATAGATGGCTTTGTTGAGACTCTCAAACAAACTGGCTATCTCCATAATCATGCCAGAATGTGGTTATCAAGCTATCTTATTCATTGGCAAAAAGTTGACTGGAGAATTGCTGCTAAATGGATGCATGATTTATTACTCGATGGTGACCAAGCTTCTAACTCACTCTCATGGCAATGGGTAGCTTCTACTTTTGGGAGTAAACCGTACTTTTTTAATCAAGAAAATTTAAGCAAATACACCAACAATCAACTATGCGAAAAATGTCAGGCAACTTGCCCGTTCAAAGCAAGCTACGAAATTCTGAATCAAACTTTATTTGAAGCAACGACAGCCCCAGCAAAAGTAACACCCTCATCAAATACTGTCTTTAATATTGAGCTCACTGGATCGGAACACATTATTTTGTTTCATGATGAAATGCTCTCTCCAAAATGCCCTTTGTATATAAAAAGCCAAAAGAAAATATTTGTTTTTGATGAGGCTTTATACAAAGATTGGGATTTGAAAAGATTACAGTTTTTAGCGGATTGTCTTGCTGAAATGCCAGAAGTTGAAATCTGGGTTGGGGATATATTAGAAGTGCTCAGCGAGCTAAACGCAGCGAGCGTTGAGACTCAAATGACGCCCAACACAGCACTGAAACAGCGACTTGCAGCATGCCGTGTGACTTATGTTGAGGAGCAAGCCATTTACTCCGAAACTGCAAAACAAAAGTTAAATTCAAAAGGGATAGTGCGTTTTTCTAAATATTGGGATGCGGTTGGAGAAGAAATTCTTAAGCCTTAAATAAAACCCGTTTTATTTAAATAAGCCGC
>JBMSSY010000111.1:0-5070 GCA_049424605.1 Candidatus Methylopumilus sp. | reverse complement strand
TTTGCAACAGACATAATGTAGACCCAAATATGAAAACATTGTTGTTAGTGGATGGTTCATCCTACCTGTATCGTGCGTTTCACGCCATGCCCGATTTACGCAATCGGCAAAACGAGCCAACGGGTGCGATTCAGGGCGTACTCAATATGTTGAGACGTTTACATAAAGAATATCCTGCCGATTATAGCGCGTGTATTTTTGATGCAAAAGGCAAAACCTTTCGTGACGATATTTATCCAGCTTACAAAGCCAATCGCGCCTCTATGCCTGATGATTTGCGGGCGCAAGTAGCGCCACTACACGAGGCGATTAAAGCCATGGGCTGGCCGCTGATTATGGAAGAAGGGGTTGAAGCAGACGATGTTATCGGCGCGCTTGCCAAGCAAGCCGAGCGAGAAGGCATACGGGTGATTATTTCAACGGGCGATAAAGATATTGCCCAGTTGGTTAACGAACACGTCACCATTGTGAACACCATGAGTAATGAAGTGCTGGACATTGCTGGCGTGACCAATAAATTTGGCCTGCCGCCAGAGCGCATTGTGGATTACCTGATTTTAATTGGCGACACTTCTGATAACGTGCCCGGCGTTGAAAAAGTCGGCCCCAAAACCGCGGTTAAATGGCTTACGCAATATGGCACGCTAGACAATATCGTGGCTAATGCCGATCAGATTACAGGCGTGGTTGGTGAAAATTTACGCAAAGCGCTGACTTGGCTTCCCACTGCACGCGAACTGATTACCATACGCTGTGATGTGGGCATACAAGAATCTTTAACTGACCTCGCGCCACGGCCTATGGATAAAAACAAACTGGCTGAGCTGTTTGAGCATTTTGATTTTAAATCTTGGCGGCGCGAACTAGATAGCATGGGCGGCGAGCCAGTGAGCGTCACCCCGCTGACCATGCCAACAAGTAACGGTGATTTATTTGCCCCTACCAGCGCATCGGCGCCAGTCGCGCCAACAGAAACGGTGATTGATTACACGCCTATCACCACTCGCCAGTACACCACCATTTTAAATGCAGCGGATTTAGATCATTGGCTGAATAAAATCAGCCAAGCACCACTGGTTTGTTTTGACACAGAAACCACGTCTTTAGACCCGATGACGGCAAGTATCGTCGGCATGTCATTTAGCGTAGAGGCTGGCACAGGCGCTTATTTGCCGCTGACCCATGATTATTTTGATGCGCCAGAACAGCTTAATTTTGCAGCGACCTTAGCCAAAGTAAAGCCTATCTTAGAAAATCCAGCCATCAAAAAAGTGGGGCAAAACCTTAAGTACGACCAACATGTATTAGCCAATCATGGCATTGATTTACAAGGCATCGCTCACGACACTTTGTTGCAGTCTTATGTGTTTGAGTCGCACAAAACGCACAATATGGATGACCTAGCCATGCGTCACCTTGGCATCAAAACCATTAGTTTTGATGAGGTCGCGGGCAAAGGCGCAAAACAAGTTGGCTTTAATCAAGTCACAGTTGAAGTCGCCGCAGAATATGCGGCTGAAGATGCGGATATTACCTTGCAACTGCATCAAGCCATGTATCCAGCGATTCAAGCTGATGACAAGCTGGACTTTATTTATAGCCAGATTGAAATGCCTTCACGCGCGGTGCTGTTTACCATAGAGCGTCATGGCGTGCTTATCGACCAAGGCATGCTCAATCGGCAAAGTAATGAGCTGGGCATGAAGTTGATGGGTCTAGAAAAACAAGCTTTTGAATTAGCTGGTCAACCTTTTAATCTAGGTTCACCCAAGCAATTACAGGAGATTCTATTCGGCAAATTGGGCATTAAACCCACCAAAAAAACGCCTTCTGGCGCCCCTTCTACCGATGAGGATGTGTTACAAGAATTAGCGCTAGATTATCCTTTGCCTAAAGTCTTGTTGGAGTATCGTGGTCTAGCCAAATTAAAATCAACCTATACCGACAAACTGCCCAAAATGATTAACCCGCACACAGGCCGTGTGCATACCAGTTATAACCAAGCGGTGGCAATTACTGGTCGTTTAGCCAGCTCAGACCCTAATTTACAAAATATTCCTGTTCGCACTGCCGAAGGCCGCCGCATCCGCGAAGCATTTATCGCCCCGACTGGTAGCGTCATTGTTTCTGCTGACTATTCGCAAATTGAGCTACGCATCATGGCGCATCTGTCACAAGATGAAGGCATGCTCAGCGCCTTTGCCAATAACGAAGATATTCACCGCGCCACTGCTGCCGAGATATTTGGCTGTGAACGCGAAGCCGTCACCAGCGAACAACGCCGCTATGCCAAAGTGATTAACTTTGGATTGATTTATGGCATGAGCGCATTCGGTCTGGCGCAAAACCTCAATATTGAACGTAGCGCCGCACAAAGCTATATAGAACGCTATTTTGCCCGTTACCCGGGGGTAAGAGCTTATATGCAGGACACTCGCGAGCTTGCCAAACAAAAAGGCTATGTCGAAACCTATTTTGGTAGAAGACTTTGGGTGCCAGAAATTAATAGCAGCAACGGTATGCGGCGTGCTGGCGCTGAGCGTGCGGCGATTAATGCGCCTATGCAAGGCACTGCGGCTGACCTGATTAAACTGGCGATGATTGCAGTTCAGGATTGGATAACAAAACAACAACTCAAGAGCAAACTGATTATGCAAGTCCACGATGAATTAGTGCTAGAAGTACCAGAAGCCGAGTTAGATTTAGTCAAATCCATGCTGCCGCAATTAATGCAAAATGTAGCTAAGCTTGATGTGCCACTATTAGCGGAAGTGGGCGTAGGCAGTAATTGGGAAGCGGCACATTAATCATGGCGAACAATATTGCAAACATCGGCATTTACGTTATCGGCGATGAGATACTCTCAGGCAAACGCCAAGACGCGCATTTAAGCAAAGCCATCGAAATCCTTAAAGCACGAGGCTTGCAACTAAGCTGGGCGGAGTATTTAGGCGATGATCCAGCGCGTTTAGTCAGCGCCTTTCAGCGCAGCTTTGCCAGTAGCGACCTAGTTTTTTCGTTTGGCGGCATAGGCGCAACGCCAGATGACTTTACCCGCCAAGCCGCCGCCGAGGCGCTTAAGCTGCCTATACAACGCCATGCTGGCGCGGTGGCTGAAATTGAAGCGCAATTTGGTGAAGCCGCTTACCCCAAACGGGTATTGATGGCAGATTTTCCGCAAGGCGCTGCACTTATTCCTAACCCAGTCAATCGGGTTGCGGGATTTAGCGTCCAACAACATTACTTTATGCCAGGCTTTCCGCAAATGTCGCACCCCATGATGGAATGGGTGCTGGATACCCATTACTCACACTTATTTCATCAAGTGGTGATGAGCGAGTCTTCGATTTTGGTGATGGATGCTGGTGAAAGTAATTTGCTAGATTTGATGAATGAAATGAGCGAAAAATATCCCAAGCTTAAATTATTTAGCTTGCCGCGTTTAGATGAGCGCCGCACCATAGAGCTAGGAATGAAAGGCGATGCCACATTGCTTGCACCAGCAATGGCTGAGATAAAAGCAAAGATAGCTGGATTAGCTTACGCTTGGTCAGAGCTGCCAAAGTCAGCCTCATAAAAAGTTTTAAAGCAGAATCTAGCTAAGCTGTTCAAAAAATAAGCAAATTTTGGTTTTAAGAAAATCCATTTGCATATAAAATAGGCAGCTTTCCCGTCAGGTTTAAAACACACGTGCAAATTGGTCCATACAAACTGCGTAACAATCTAGTCGTTGCTCCCATGGCGGGCGTCACCGACAGGCCTTTCCGCATGCTTTGCAAAAAGCTGGGCGCAGGCTATGCCGTGTCTGAAATGGTCACTTCCAATTCACTGCTCTACGGTAGCGAAAAAACCTTACGCCGCGCCAATCATGTGGGTGAAGTAGAGCCTATCTCGGTACAAATCGCGGGCGCTGATCCAAAAATGCTGGCAGAAGCCGCAAAGTACAATGTAGACCACGGCGCACAAGTCATTGACATCAACATGGGCTGCCCTGCTAAGAAAATCTGTAATGTGATGGCAGGCTCGGCTTTATTAAAAGATGAGCCATTAGTCGCGCAAATTCTCAAAGCGGTGGTTGCAGCAGTGAATGTGCCTGTCACCCTTAAAATTCGTACGGGTTGGGACAAACAAAATCGCAACGCAGTCGCCGTAGCAAAAATGGCTGAAGACTTAGGCGTACAAGCCCTTGCCATGCATGGCCGTACCCGTGCTTGTGCTTATATGGGCGACGCAGAATACGACACCATCGCCGAGGTAAAACAGGCGATACACATTCCATTGATTGCCAATGGCGACATTACCACGCCAGAAAAAGCTAAATTTGTATTGGACTACACTGGCGCTGATGGCGTGATGATTGGTCGTGCGGCGCAAGGTCGTCCTTGGATTTTTCGTGAAATTGAACATTACCTCGCCACTGGTGAGCATATGCCAGCGCCAGAAGTCTCTGAGATTCGTAGCGTTATGCTAGGGCACTTACACGATTTATATGAATTTTATGGTGACTTAACTGGCATGCGCGTTGCGCGCAAACATATCTCTTGGTATACCAAAGGCTTGAAAGATTCAGCCAATTTCCGCCATGCCATGAATCAATTACAAACGATTGATGAACAATTGGCAGCGATTAACGATTTCTTTAACCATCTGCAATCACAAGATACTCGCATTCAATATGCCCCCGATATCGCAGATGCTAATGGTGAGGTGCTTGCAGCATGAGTTCACAATGCGGACTGGCGATGAGCGTTGAGCATGCGCTCAATGAATACTTTAAAGATTTAGACGGACAACCACCGCATGCGGTTTACGACATGGTGCTTGCCTGTGTTGAAAAACCAATGATAGAGCACATCATGAAACGTGCTGGCGGCAATCAAAGCAAAGCCGCTGAAATCTTGGGGCTTAATCGCAACACCCTCAGAAAGAAATTGCAACAATACAACATCGAATAAGCCCATAAAGCTTATTCAACCTTTTTATTTAACCCCATCACATTATCGAAATCCTTCATTATGGCAGTCATTAAAAGAGCACTTATCAGCGTTTCAGACAAACAAGGCATTCTTG
>JBMSSY010000110.1:0-5101 GCA_049424605.1 Candidatus Methylopumilus sp. | reverse complement strand
GAGGGTTGGAATGCATGACATCTCTAATGTTAGTGTTGTCGACATTGATGCAATAGCTTGTCATCCTGAGCGACATTCAGCGTGGTATTGATAAAGTCTTGGCTTTGATTAAATGGCACTAATAGCCCATTAAGTCCGTGCTCAATAATCTCTCCTGCGGCAGCATAGTCGTAAGCCACCACGCACAGGCCGCTTGCCAAAGCTTCTGGCACTACGTTGCCGAATGTCTCGGTGACGCTAGGAAAGATAAAAAAATCCGCAGAAGCATAATGTTCGGCTAAGGCTTTACCTTGCAGGCTGCCGCTAAAAATAGCTTGAGGACAAGCCTCAGCCAGCACGTTTCTTAGTTGGCCATCGCCAACAAATACAAGCTTTGCCCCTGCTTGCGATTGTTGGATGGCGCGAAATGCCTCTAGCACCAACAGAATATTTTTTTCTTTTGCCAGTCTGCCCACATAGATAAGGACTAAATCATCATCGTTAGCCCCCCAGCTTTTTCGCAGCGATGGTGAGCGTGCAGAAGGGCTGAATTGTGTAGTGTCCACCCCTCTTGCCATCAGCGAGACGTTCTTATAGCCAGTGAACTCAAGCTCGGTGATCACTTTTTTAGTTGGTGCCAGCGTGGCTAGGGTTTGATTGTGAAAATAGCGTAAATAGCTTTCTATGGGTTTCATCAGAAAGCTCGCGCCGTAATGCTTGGAGTATTGGTGAAAGTTGGTATGGTAGGAGCTAATCACTGGGATATTCAACTGTTTGGCGGCTTGCAGTGCTGACCAGCCCAAAGGGCCTTCGGTGGCAATATGCACTACATCAGGCTGATTATTTGCCCACAGCTTGATTAAGCGATTTTTAGCAGGAAACCCAAATTTAAGATGCTGGTAAAAAGGGATGCTCATGCCCGTGACCAAATATTCTTTAAAGTGCTCACTATTGGCTGGGCTGTCAGTATGCCCTTGCTTGGGACGTATCACTTGGACTTGATGTTGTTTTTCGGACAACTGCTTGGCTATCTTGCCCAGCGTCATTGCAACGCCGTTAATTTCTGGTTGGAATGTTTCGGTGACTAAAGCAAATTTTAGTCGATGAGATTGCTTGATATCTGTTTGTTTGCTCATGTCCACATCCATCTAGGTTTAAAAAATTCTATGCTGGTTGATGAAGACTTTTATGAAAAATTTGTGAAACTTTTGAGCCTAATGATTGATAACTATTTCATCAATTCAGCGTTAAGTTGAAATATTTCCTTCATCTCTGAGCTTTATTATCAAGTTGCTAAGCTTTTGATGTTGTTGTCTTGCGATATTTTTTGGGTTTTATAGCTTGAGGACTTTGCTTAAATCAATACGATTAAGCTAAATGAAATTGAATAATAAAATTGTCACAAAACTGCAACAGACTTGTGTTTCAGAAAAGATTATCATGCTGGCATTAGCGCTATTCATTAACTTTAAGGGACATGTTTATTATGAAAGCAGTGAGTGTGGATTACGTTGCAAAAGCGAAGCAATTAACGCAAGAAGAGCGAGAGCGTGTGCTTTCACGTATGGGTGGTAAATTGCCTAAGCGTTTACAAAAAGAAAAGCTCAGCGTTGAAGAGGCCATTGCTATTCAATTAGAGTTAGAAGATGAGCAATTGCAGGACTGGCGCGCCAATATGGCAGAAATTGAAGCAAAAGCAGTCAAGGCTAAATTAAAAGCAGAAGAAAAAGCGGCTAAAGCCAATAAATCTAAAGCTGCGCCTGCCAAAGCGAGCCCAAAAGCACAGGCCGATAAGCCAGTTGCGAGCAAACCCACAGCAGTTAAAAAAGCCGCTCCAGCGCTTAAAACGCCAGCGCCTAAATCAGCATCTAAAAAGTAATGAAGACTTTTCTAGACGCCAATCCCAAAGGGGGTAGCGGTAAAACAACCCTTGCGACTAATTTGGCTGGCTATTTTGCCAGCCGAGGCCGTCATGTGGTCTTATCCGATATGGATAGGCAGGAGTCCTCGCTTGGTTGGCTTGAGCGTCGTTCAGCCGATTTGCCTTTGATTCATGCGCTGAATGGGCGCACTGGCAATATCAGCAGTTTGAGCGCTGATATTAATGTGATTGATTCCCCAGCAGGCTTGCGTGGCGATAAGCTCAGTGAGGCTGTGAAGGCGGCAGATTGGGTGATTGTGCCTATGCAATCTTCCACTTTTGATATCAATGCCACGCAAGACTTTCTTGAGGTGTTGAGAGAAGAAAAGGCCGTGCGCAAAGAGCGTACTTTTGTGGCGATGGTGGGAATGCGGGTCAATGCCAGAACTAAAGCAGCGCTTAGTTTAGAGGCTTATTTAGCGCAAAGCGGCTTTCCTGTAATGGGGCATTTACGCAATGCACAAGTCTATGTGCATGCTGCTGAAGCGGGGATGAGTTTGTTTGATATGAGCCAATCTCGCGTTAAACAAGACATTCAGCAGTGGTCTAATTTATTACAGTGGATACGCGCTGGCGAAAACAAAGGCGTTTAAGGCTGCTAAAGCATCCTACAATTCTTTAAACGCATCCACATCAAACGCTTTTCCAACTTCTACATCTGACGCTACATCCGCACCCAGCTTGTTCAGTTGCGCCATCACTTCTTGCAGTTTTAAATCCTGCGCAACCGCATGATCGAGCAGGGCATGAATCGCCTTACTCATCGGGTCGTTCAGATTATCGCTCACCGCATAAGCTGAAAAGCCAATCTTCTCTGCCATTTTGTCGCGTTGCTTTTGCGGCTCTTGTTCGACTATCCGCGCAGGAATCCCAACCGCAGTCGCATCAGCAGGAACGTCTTTGACCACTACCGCATTAGAGCCTATTTTGGCGCCTTTGCCGATCACAATCGGCCCCAGCACTTTTGCGCCAGCGCCTATTACTACGCCTTGTTCCAGCGTGGGATGACGTTTGCCTTTGTTCCATGAAGTGCCGCCAAGCGTAACGCCATGATAAAGCGTGCAATCGTCACCAATCACCGCAGTTTCTCCAATCACCACGCCCATGCCGTGGTCAATAAATACGCGGCGACCGATGTTAGCACCTGGATGAATTTCTATCCCCGTGAGCCAACGTGCGATATGTGAAATAAAGCGGGCTAACCAAAAAAAGCGCTTATGCCACAACCAGTGCGAAAGCCGATGAATAAGCAGGGCATGCACACCAGGATAGGTGGTCATAATTTCCCAGTGCGTTCTAGCTGCTGGGTCACGCTCAAAAACAACGGAAATATCTTCTTTAATATGTGTAAACATGATTCTTTACTCTTTTTCGCTAAAGCTTCGCGGGTGTTGGCTAAGTTTTAATATACCACGCAAAATATTCACTTCTTCTTTTTCTAAACTGGCGCGGGCGTAAATTCGGCGTACACGCTGCATCAGCTTCTTAGGTTCTTGTGGATTTAAGAAGCCAATTTTGATCAGTGTTTCTTCAAGATGTTGGTAAAAGCCTTCAATCTCTTCGCTGGTGGCAAGCGGTATTTTATGAGCAGTATTTTCAATATGGCTTTCACCAGCCGCCATGCGCAGTTCGTAACACATGACTTGCACTGCCGCCGCGACATTCAGTGAAGAAAAGTCAGGATTGGTTGGAATCATCGCCAGTAATTGGCATAAGTCTAACTCGCGATTAGAAAGCCCACTCATCTCCGTACCAAACACCAAGGCGACTGCGTGCTCGTCCTTGGCAATGGTGGCTGCTCTAGTTGCCGCCTCACGCGCTGAAATAAGTTCATGTGAAAGCTGACGTTTGCGTGCGCTCATGCCGATGGCGATAGCACAGCCTTTTAAGGCTTGTTCCAAGGTGTCGCAAACAACGGCATGCTCAAGCAAGTCCACAGCCCCGCAAGCGAGTGCATTGGCTTCGCTATCGGGGAAATGTTTGGGCTGAACCAAATACAGTTGGGTGAGCCCCATGGTTTTCATGGCGCGTGCTGCCGAGCCGATATTGCCCGGATGGCTAGTTTGGCAAAGCACGATACGAAAATTATTTAGCAAGTTAAGTTTGGAAGTCATGGCATAAAGCATTAAAATGTTATTTTAACAGCTCTTTAATCATGCCTCATGTAGTTTTACTATACAGATGTCCTTATCGATATCGGGCAATAATGGAAAATACACATGCATCCAATGCTTACGAATGCGGTGAAAGCCGCGCGCCGTGCTGGCACAATTATTAATCGAGCCTCTCAAGATGTGGGTTCGATTAAAGTACATAGCAAAAATTATAATGACTTTGTGAGTGAAGTCGACCATGCGTCAGAGCGCGCAATTATTGAAACCTTGCAAGAAGTTTATCCAGATCACGGCTTTTTAGGCGAAGAAAGCGGTCATGACCGCACTGACGCTGAGCATGTTTGGATTATTGATCCCTTAGATGGCACGACTAACTTTTTGCACGGCTTTGAGCAATACTCCGTTTCGATTGCTTTGATGAGTCGAGGCCAGTTAGAGCAAGCTGTGGTGTATGATCCAAGCCGCAATGATTTGTTTACCGCCACTCGCGGTCGTGGCGCGTTCTTAAACGATAAACGTATTCGTGTGAGTAATCGTGCCAAGTTGCAAAGCGCGATGATAGGCACAGGTTTTCCTTTCCGAGATTTTAAGCATTTAGACACTTACCTTGGCATGTTTAAAGACATGATTAAAAATACCGCAGGTCTGCGTCGTCCTGGTTCAGCAGCGCTGGATTTAGCCTATGTGGCGGCTGGCTGGTTTGATGGCTTCTGGGAGATTGGTTTGTCTAAATGGGATATCGCGGCAGGGGCTTTGTTAGTGCAAGAGGCTGGCGGCATTGTCGGCGACTTTGAAGGCAACGAAACTTGGATAGATACAGGTAATATCGTGGCTGGCAATCCCAAAGTGTTTGCGCAAATGTTGCAAATATTGGCGCCACATTTAAGCGATGATTTAAAATCAAAATATCAAGCTATCATTTCTAAATAAATCCAAATGAATACCAAAGGCAGCAAGATGAATAAAGTCACCAAAGCGGTTTTTCCTGTGGCAGGTCTTGGCACACGATTTTTGCCAGCGACTAAAGCGAATCCTAAGGAGATGTTGCCGATTATCGACAAGCCTTTGATTCAGTATGCGGTAGAAG
>JBMSSY010000109.1:0-5175 GCA_049424605.1 Candidatus Methylopumilus sp. | reverse complement strand
GTTCTTTACCAGTTTGTGGGTTACGGCCGATACGTGCAGCACGTTGGCTAACAGCGAATGTACCGAAGCCAATTAATGTAACAGTATCACCAGCCTTAAGTGCGGCAGTAACGCTACCAGTAAAAGCATCTACAACTTTAGCAGCAGCAGCTTTAGAGATGTCAGCTTCAGCAGCAATCTTAGCAATCAATTCTTGTTTGTTCATAGGATAGTCATTCATAAAGGGTTACGGAGTCATTATCTTAACTGAATTTTTAAAGATTTAACAAAAATCCATTACTTTTTTAACAAATTTTTAAATATTTTTTGCAGCTCAAGCTTTATATGACAAACTATATGCGTCATTTAACTTAATTCTTATTAGAAAATGCAGACATTTGTGGAAGATTTAAGCACCGTTTCACGTGTGATTCAGTTAGCGGTTGCTCCTGTATTCTTGCTGACAGGCATAGGTGCAGTGCTGTCTGTTTTGGCGATGCGGCTTGGGCGTGTGGTGGATAGATACCGTGTGTTACAAGATCGCGACACCCGCGCCACAAAAAATATAGAAGAAATACAAATGCTTGCAAAACGCGCGGTTTGGGTGCATTGGTCTATCACCCTGTGTACTTTGTCGGCCTTGTTGGTTGCTATGGTGATTGCGGCGCTATTTATTGGCTATGAACGCAGCCGAGACCCTTCACATCTTGTTTCTCCTTTGTTTATTATGGCAATGATTTGTTTAATTCTTGGTTTAATTTGTTTTTTACGAGAAATTTATCTTTCAACTCACACCATTGAGCAAGCAAAAGCCTTAAAAGAGTAATCACAGCATGACATTGAATGAACTGAAATTTATTGTTGCCCTCGCTCAGTCTCGCAACTTTAGAAAAGCGGCAGAGCTTTGCTTTGTCAGCCAGCCAGCGTTGAGCCTAGCGGTTAAAAAGCTTGAAGATGAGCTTGGCGTATTGTTATTTGAGCGCAGTCGTAATGACGTGACCATGACCGCGGTAGGCGAGTTGGTGGTAGAACAAGCAACACGGGTGATTGAAGAGGCTAAGCGGGTTAAAGAAATTGCCAAGCAAGGCAATAACCAGTTAGCAGGCGCTTTAAAGCTTGGTGTGATTTATTCGGTGGGGCCTTATCTCTTGCCTGAAATCATCCCTATTTTGCGTAAGACAGCGCCAGAAATGCCTTTAATCGTAGAAGAAAATCTGACCAGTAATCTAGAAACGCAACTACGCAATGGCGTGATTGATGTGGCGATTATTGCTTTGCCATTTGAGCTCTCTGGCGTGACCACCATGCCTTTGTATGAGGAGGAGTTTGTGGTGGTTGTGCCAATCACGCATGATTGGGCAAATCGTCAAGCAATCGATGCTAGTGAGCTAGCCGATGAAAAAGTGTTGTTGCTGAGTAGTGGACATTGCTTTAGTAACCAAGTGGTGCAGGCCTGTCCTAGCTTGAGTCGTAACGGTGAAGTACTACAAGGCAATTCGCTCGATACCGTTCGCAATATGGTGGCTTCTAATTTGGGTGTTACCGTGTTACCGATTAGCGCCACAATTAGTCGATATCAAAACCCTTTGGTGAAGGCGATTCCATTTAAGAAACCTGTTCCAAAACGGCAAATAGCGCTAGCTTGGCGAAAAAGTTATGGGCGCATACAAGCAGTGGCAGAAATTGCCAAGGCGATTCGCGCCTTAGAGATGTTTTCAGGTGGCCTGTTATAGCCGTTGAAGTCGTTTAATAAAGGACAAATGCGCGAAAACCAGCCACGGCAAGGTCCGCCGTTTTTAGATTCAGCGCCACGTGTATTTCTTCGTTAGCCGCTATTCCTTCATCAGGCTTAGCATTCGTCCCCATTAAATACTCTTTAGGCGTGATTTTACGGCGCATCAGCGGCATATCTTGCTTATCCGTGAGGGTGAGCTCAAGTAATGGTAAAGATTGCGCATAGGGCGCGTTATTGATGATGAGGCAATTAAATTTGATTACGTCTGCATGTGCTTCATCTTTTACCAGTTCAGTGTCATCCAGCGCAATCAATTCGATTTGCTTAGGCAAAGGCACTGAACATTTCAAGTATTGGCAGACGGTATTGAGGTGAGGCCTAACAGCGGGCCATTGTTTGACGATATCGCTACGCAAAAAATATAAAGTCTGGATTAGCGCTAGTGCCCCAAGTGAAGCATACAAGACCAAAACAATAGGTTTTGGTTGCTGAGGATCTGTTTTAGCACTATGTAAAAAATGATCAGTGGGGTTTTGTTCGTAAAGATAATCATTGGCCAAGAAAACGTATTGGCACTGACCGCATTTGACTTGGCCTTGGTGAGCTTTTAACTGCTTAGGCTTGACGATAAAGCGGGTGTAACAAAATGGGCATTGGGTGACCAATTTCATCTTCGCAACGCTTATTTTTTAGTACCAGTGAGTAATGTCCAGCTATCCATAAATTCAGGCTCATCCATCGTAAACCATTCTGCATAGATACTAGAAACTTGCTGGGCTTGCTCGCGCAAAATGCCAGACAAAGCAATACGGCCGTTTTGTTTGCAAGCGCTAGCGAGGGCAGGCGCCAATACACTGAGCGCACTTGATAAGATATTGGCAACCACAATATCAGCTTGTTTTTCGGGGTAATCGGTTGCCATATAAAAGTTGGCGACAACTTGGTTTTGCTCAGCGTTAAATTCACTAGAAATAATGGCTTGTGCATCAATATCTACACCTACAACCTCAGCCGCGCCAAGCTTTTTAGCGGCAATGGCAAGAATGCCTGAACCGCAACCATAATCAAGCACATGGTGATGAGGCTGGACTTGGCTGGTGAGCCAAGCTAAACACAAGTGTGTTGTAGGGTGGCTACCAGTACCAAAGGCCAAGCCAGGGTCTAGAACGATATTAAGTGCTTGAGGGTTAGGGGCATCATGCCAAGTTGGCACAATCCACAAGTCATTGGTAATTTTAATCGGATCGAATTGGGATTGCGTGGCCCGCACCCAATCTTGTTCAGCGATGGCTTCGATGTTGTAGCTCAAGTCTTGGAAGCCTGTGAGCGCTTTTACTTGTGCCATGATATCGGGGATGTTCACATCATCATTAAAAAGCGCGCTAATGATGTTGTTATGCCAAATGCCCGGCGGTGGATCGCCCGGCTCACCAAAGATAGGTTGCTCATCAGGGGTTTCGGCGTTGGCGTCTTCGATGCTGGCTGAGAGTGCGCCGATTTCCATCAGCGCATCACTCAACAAATCAGCGTTTTGGCTATGTGCTTTAATATGTAATGAAACCCAAGCCATTTAAAAACCTTGCTATGAAATCTTATTTGGCGTGAATGCCAAGTTTATTTTCAAGATAATGAATGCTGGTTTCGCCTAATTTAAATGCAGCGTCATTCATTAAATCACGGTGCAGCGCCACGTTAGTTTTAATGCCTTCAACCACCATTTCAGACAATGCAATATTCATACGGGCAATCGCTTGTTCACGTGTATCGCCATAGGCAATCAGCTTGCCTATCATAGAATCGTAGTGTGGTGGCACCATGTAATTTTGATAAGCATGAGTATCAACACGTATGCCAGGCCCACCAGGCATGTGGAATGTTGTAATACGGCCAGGTGAAGGCACAAAGGTGTAAGGATCTTCGGCATTGATACGGCATTCAATGGCATGGCCACGGAACTGAATATCTTTTTGGCGTAAGCGTAATTTTTCACCATAAGCCACACGAATTTGCTCTTGTACGATATCAACACCAGTAATCATTTCAGTGACAGGGTGTTCAACTTGCACACGTGTATTCATTTCAATGAAGTAAAACTCATTGTTTTCGTACAAGAATTCAAAAGTACCCGCACCGCGATAGTTAATGCGTTTACACGCATCTGCGCAGCGTTGACCAATTTTGTCGCGAAGACGTGTTGAAATGCCAGGTGCTGGCGCTTCTTCCAATACTTTTTGATGGCGACGTTGCATAGAGCAATCACGCTCACCTAAATAAATGGCGTTACCATGTTGATCGGATAACACTTGAATTTCAATGTGGCGCGGTTGCTCAAGGAATTTTTCCATGTAAACAACAGGATTGCCAAAAGCCGCTTGCGCCTCTGCTTTGGTCATATTCACAGAAGAAATTAAGGCCGCTTCAGTATGTACCACACGCATACCGCGTCCGCCGCCACCGCCAGCCGCTTTAATAATGACTGGGTAGCCAATATGTTTAGCTGTGCGGATAATTTCATCAGGATCGTCTGGTAATGCACCTTCAGAACCAGGAACGCAAGGAACTCCTGCTTTTTTCATGGTGTCTTTGGCGCTTACTTTGTCACCCATTAAGCGTATGGTTTCGGCACGCGGGCCAATAAACACAAAGCCGCTTTCTTCTACGCGTTCTGCAAAGTCCGCGTTTTCTGAAAGAAAGCCATAGCCTGGATGAATAGCTTCAGCATCAGTGACTTCAGCCGCGCTAATTACAGCAGGGATATTAAGATAGCTTTGGCTCGATGCAGCTGGGCCAATACATACAGACTCGTCTGCCAATTTAACGTATTTAGCTTCTTTATCAGCTTCAGAGTGAACCGCTACGGTTTTAATACCTAGTTCGCGACAGGCGCGCTGGATGCGTAGGGCAATTTCGCCGCGATTAGCGATGAGGATTTTATCGAACATTTAAAGCCTCTTTAGCCGATGATAAATAAAGGTTCGCCGTATTCGACGGGTTGACCGTTCTCAACCAAGATAGCTTTAATAACGCCAGCATGGTCAGATTCGATTTCGTTCAATAATTTCATTGCCTCAATAATGCACAATGTATCGCCGATGTTTACACTACTGCCAACATCTACAAACGATTTAGATTCTGGAGAGGGTGAACGGTAGAAAGTACCAACCATTGGAGATTTAACGACATGCCCTTCAATGACTGGCGCCGCCGCTTCAGCGGCTGGTGCACTAGCGACTGGCGCAGCTTGCGCTGGCTGGGCTTGTTGAATATAGGGTTGTGCATAATGCACGGTGTTTTGTGCTTGTGGAAGATTGCGGCTGATGCGAACTTTTTCTTCACCTTCGGTGAGCTCAAGCTCTGAAATGCCAGACTCTTCGACCAAATCAATCAGTTTTTTGAGTTTACGTAAATCCATCTCTTCACCTCATATTTCAGTTAAGCACCTTAATTGCGTGCGTTTATTT
>JBMSSY010000108.1:0-5323 GCA_049424605.1 Candidatus Methylopumilus sp. | reverse complement strand
GCGTCTTGTTTGTCCTGTGTAAAGTTGGCGTGGGCGAACAATTTTACCTTCAGGGTCAGAAATCATTTCGCTCCATTGAGCGACCCAGCCAGCCGTGCGTGCAAGTGCAAAGATTGCAGTAAACATCGAGTTGGGGATGCCCATAGCGCGCATCACGATGCCAGAATAGAAGTCGACGTTAGGGTATAAACGGCGACTCACAAAATACTCATCTTCCAAGGCGATTTTTTCTAGCTCCATCGCAAGTTTAAACATAGGATCATCGTGCAAGCCCAGCTCATTAAGCACCTCATGGCATGTTTCGCGCATGATGGAAGCGCGCGGATCCATATTGCGGTAGATGCGATGACCAAAGCCCATTAAGCGGAATGGGTCGTTTTTATCTTTAGCGCGTGCGATAAACTCAGCAATACGGCTGACATCACCAATCTCTTCTAGCATATTGAGTGTTGCCTCGTTTGCTCCGCCATGCGCAGGGCCCCAAAGTGAAGCAATCCCCGCTGAGATACAGGCAAAAGGATTCGCGCCGCTAGAGCCAGCTAAACGTACGGTTGAGGTTGATGCATTTTGTTCGTGATCAGCATGCAAAATCAAAATCCGCTCGAATGCTTTGGTCAGCACTGGGTTAGGTTGATAAGTCTCGCATGGCGTTGCAAACATCATGTGCATAAAATTCGCTGCGTAATCGAGCTTATTTTGTGGGTACATAAAAGGCTCGCCAATATTGTATTTATAGCTCCAAGCGGCAATAGTCGGGACTTTAGCCAGCAAGCGATAAGCGGTAATTTCGCGCATTTTGGCATCGTGAATATCAGAAGATTCGCCATAAAATGCTGACATTGAGCCAACAACCCCAACCATGACCGCCATAGGATGCGCATCACGCCTAAAGCCAGCAAACACTTTGGTGAGTTGATCATGCAACATGGTGTGTTGATGCACCGTATCGGTGAATGTTTGTCTTTGTTGCTCAGTTGGCAGTTCGCCGTGGATAAGCAAGTAAGAAACTTCCATAAAATTACAATGCTTGGCTAACTGCTCAATTGGATAGCCACGATAGTAAAGCAGGCCTTGCTCACCATCGATAAAAGTAATGTCTGAACTACAAGAGGCGGTGGATAAAAAGCCAGGGTCGTAGGTAAAAATACCGTGTTTGCCGAGGCTGCGAATATCAATTACATCAACGCCGAGATTGCCAGAAAGAATGGGCAGTTCGATAGGCTCAGCGCCATTATCAAACGTCAAAGTTACTTTTGTAGGTTTGTTAGTCATTTAACTATTCAATCAAAAATTATGTCAGTAAATTAACAAGCATAAATTGCGCCTAAAACACGCAATCCATCGGCACCCGTCACACAAGGTAAGTTGCCAGGCGCTTTGTGCAAAGTTTGTCTAGCTAGCCATGCAAAGGCCGCAGCTTCTACGGCGCTGACATGCATACCTAAAATATCAGTGAACTCAATTTTCACAGGATGCAACAATAGGCGCAAGTGAAGAATGAGTGCATCGTTAAAAGCGCCACCACCACATAGGTAGATTTCATCTGTATTGGGGGCATATCTTTTTACAGCATCGGCAATAGAATGTGCTGTAAATGCTAATAAAGTGCGTTGCACATCCTGCGGTAAATAATCGGGCTTAAGGTAAGATTCCAGCCATGCCATGTTGAATAAATCTCGGCCAGTGCTTTTGGGCGGCGCTAACTTAAAAAACTCATGAGCTAATAACTGAGCCAGCAGACTGTCGATGACCTGTCCTGTCATGGCCCATTGCCCAGCGTTGTCATAGCGTTGGCCAATATGGCGTTCAGCCCAAGCATCCATCAGCATATTGCCCGGACCAGAATCAAAACCGATGATTTCTTTGCCTGCTTCTAAAACGCTTAGATTGGCGATACCGCCAATATTAATCACGGTACGATTAATCTGAGGGTGCCCAAAAATGGCTTGGTGAAATGCAGGAACTAAAGGCGCGCCTTGCCCATTTGCCGCGATATCGCGACTACGAAAATCCGCAACAACAGTGATGCCAGTGAGCTCAGCCAATAGCGCAGCATTGCCTATTTGGATGGTGTAACCAAGTTCGGGCCTGTGCCGAATGGTTTGGCCGTGGCTACCAATGGCTAAAATTTGAGTGGGCTGAATACCTGCTTTAGCCAATAGACCAGAGACTGCTTCCGCATAAAGCTTGGCGAGTTGATTGCCGACAAGCGCGGTACGTTCTATTTCGTTGAATCCTGTATCGTGTAGAGAAAGTAGCGCATCTCGCAAATCATCACTAAAAGGCAGGGAATGCGTTGTGAGCACTCTTGATTGTAGGTTTTGCCCAGCGTGTGGGGTAAATTCAGTTAAGGCGGCATCAACACCATCTAAGCTGGTGCCAGACATTAAGCCAATCCAAAGTCCTTCGGGATTAATTTTATCGCTCGCTTTGATGCTTATTCGATAGCAGCTATATGACTAGTACGCAGTAAATGGAGCTGTGCGATGTGTTCCGCTTTTTGTGCCAAGAAGCGGTTTTTTTGGTCAGCAGGAATTGGTGCTGCATCTGGTAGGGCAACGGTGACGGGATCTCGATGATCACCATTTAACAAAAACTCATAATGTAGATGTGGCCCAGTTGCCAAGCCTGTCATACCAACGAATGCAATAATCTCACCCTGAGAAACCTTTGCACCTTGATGCAGGCCAGGAGCGAAAGCAGATAAGTGACCATAAACCGTACTGATTTTGTTCGCATGTTGTAAAACGATCACATTGCCGTAACCGCCTTTAGCGCCTATAAACGACACTACACCGTCGCCAGAGGCTTTAACATGCGTGCCAATTGGGGCGGCGTAATCTACGCCTCGGTGCGCTCGCATGGTTTGCAAAATCGGATGTAAACGACTGCTACTAAAGCCAGAACTGATGCGTGAAAATTCTAAAGGTGATCGTAAAAATGATTTATGCATGCTTTTACCTTCAGGCGTGTAATAAGCAACGCGACCTTGAGGATCACGGTACATCACCGCGCTGTAAGTTTTGCCATCGTTGGTAAACTCAGCCGAAAGCACTTGCCCAGCTTTGACTTGTAGCCCTTCGTTATATTCAGCTTCGTAAGCGACTATTAAGCGATCGCCTTTACGTAAATCGGTTTGAAAGTCGATATCGGTTGAAAAAATATCGATTAACTGCATGGCAATCGCGTCTGGAATATCTGCTTCATCAGTTGCATTAAAAAGAGAGTTTTTAATGGTCGCCGTTTTTAAAACGGTATGTTTGCTAAAACTGATTTCGTGGGTTTTAGCCATGTAGCCAGAATCAGAGTGAGTGACCTCTAATATATGTGTATTATTAATTTGATATTGGAGTTGAATTAACTCGCCAGCATCCGTAGTTTCAGCGCGCACACTCAGGCCAGGTTTGAGTTGCGAGGCTAATGCGCCAGCATCTTGATTGCGACGTAAAAAATCAATGGCATCTTGATTGTGGATATTCAGTCTTTTTAACAAGCTGGCTAGCGTGTCGTCACGCAGAATCGTTTCCGTTGCCCAAAAAGAGCTTGCTGCTGCGTCGTTGCTGGCACTGTTTTCTAAGCGAGGAAGCATCACGTCCTCAACCACAGTTTGTACAGTAACATTGCTGGTAGAAGTTTGTGGCGCAAGGCCAAAGGCCGTTGCAATGCCAAATAATGGTAAACAACAAATCGCAATAATCCAGCGCAAATCAAGCTTTCGTTCTTGAGTTGCGGGTTTTTGCGTTAAAATGCGTGGTTTAGAATTTTCTAGATTGTTGGGCTCGTTACTCTGCATCGGCGCCACCTTAATTACATCAATAAGAGGGGCGATGCTAACAGAAAAGTGATTTTTCGTGAAGTTTTGGGCGTGAGAGACGATCAGCATAACAATATATATAGGCCTTAAGTGATGACATCAAATTCAGTATCCATAGAACAAAGTCTGGCGCTAATCAAACGCGGTAGTGATGAGCTTTTGATTGAAAGCGAGCTGGTCGAAAAATTAAAAACAGGCCGCCCTTTGCGCGTTAAAGCAGGATTTGACCCAACTGCACCAGACTTGCATTTAGGCCATACCGTGCTTTTAAACAAATTGCGTCAATTCCAAGAGCTGGGACATCAAGTCTTATTCTTGATAGGCGACTTCACAGGCATGATTGGCGACCCAACAGGTAAGAGCGCGACCCGTCCACCGCTCACAGCCGAACAAGTGCAAGAAAATGCTAAGTCCTATGCAGCGCAAGTATTTAAAATTCTTAAGCCTGAGCAAACAGAAGTTGTTTTTAACTCAACATGGCTTAATGAATTGGGCGCGGCTGGCATGTTGAAGTTGGCGGCTAGTCATACGGTGGCGCGTATGCTTGAGCGTGATGATTTTAGTAAACGCTACAAAAATAATCAGCCAATTGCGATTCACGAGTTTTTATACCCACTATTACAAGGCTATGACTCGGTTGCTTTGAAAGCCGATGTTGAGCTGGGCGGTACCGATCAGAAATTCAATTTGCTGATGGGCCGCGAGTTACAAAAGCAAGCAGGTCAAAGTCAGCAATGCGTATTGACCATGCCTTTGTTAGAGGGCTTAGACGGCGTTAACAAAATGTCTAAATCGCTAGGCAACTATATCGGCGTGGCTGAGCCAGCCAATATCATCTTCAGCAAAATCATGTCGATTTCTGATGAATTAATGTGGCGCTATATAGAGTTGTTATCGTTCGAATCATTAGAAACGATTGCACAGTGGAAGCAAGAAATTGCGGCAGGAGCCAATCCTAAAAATACCAAAGTGCGCTTTGCTCAAGAAATTGTGGCACGTTTCCATAGCCAAGTAGCGGCTGAAGAAGCATTGCAAGATTTTGAATTGCGCGCCAAAGGTGGGATTCCTGACGAAGTCCCAGAAATCACCATTCAAATCGCAGAAGCAAACATCGCCGTGCCACAACTGCTCAAGCAGGCAGGTCTAGTGGCTAGCACCTCTGAAGCGATGCGCGCCATTGAACAAGGGGGCGTAAAGCTAGATGGCGAAAAAGTGACAGACAAGCATCAGCAAGTCGCTAAAGGTAGCGAAGTGGTAGCCCAAGTGGGCAAGAGAAAATTTGCCCGTGTCACAATCAATTAATTTAAATGTAATTAGTTTGTAAAAAACGGCATATTCCTATTGACCGGTTTTTATTGTTCTGTAGAATGCGCCCTTCGCTTCAAATACGAGGCGGGGAAGCAACAAAAAGAGTAATAAATTGTTTGTTTTTGCTCTTGACCAAAATTATCAGGTCTGTATAATGCGCCCCTCTCGTTACTCACGCAGCGTTAAGTTGTGTGGGGGAAT